>CAZAIG010000052.1:0-14513 GCA_964485135.1 uncultured Porphyrobacter sp.
AACACTTCGTCCAGCACTTCTTGCGGCCGGCCATCGGGACGGTCGATCTTGTTCACAACGACGATGGGTTTAAGACCCAAAGCCAGCGCTTTGCCGGTCACGAATTTGGTCTGCGGCATTGCCCCTTCTGCGCTATCAACCAGCAGGATCACCCCATCGACCATGCTGAGAATGCGCTCAACCTCTGCGCCAAAGTCGGCGTGGCCCGGCGTATCGACGATATTGATGCGTGTCGTCTCGCCGCCATTTTCCCACTCCACGCTGGTGCATTTGGCAAGAATGGTGATGCCGCGCTCTTTTTCCAAATCGCCAGAATCCATCGCGCGCTCTTCCACGCGCTGGTTTTCACGGAAGGTACCAGATTGGCGGAAAAGCTGATCCACCAGCGTGGTCTTGCCGTGGTCAACGTGAGCGATGATCGCAACATTGCGAAGGGATTGGGACATTATGCTTTTGGCCTTATGGAAACGGGTTTTGCAGCGCGCAATTTCGCTGCGCCGCACAATCAGCCGCGCGCCTAGCGCAAGCAGGCGTCTGCGACAAGCCGTGTGATGCAAGCGGGGCCTGTGTGGCAATGGTGCAACAATGCTTGCTTCCCGTTGCCACCTGGCCTTTGAAACTTGTGTCAGTCGGCGGCGAGCATTATTGGAAACGCATTCGAACCCGTGGTCAAACGGCCGCCGCGCGTGGGGAGCGTATGGGTTTCGAAGTGTTTAGTGAGAGGAATATCCATGCGTTTTATTAAGACCGGCTTTGCCGGCCAAACCCGTTACAACTTGCTTTCGGGCGCGGCTGTGGCGGCAATTGCCCTTCCAGGCGTCGCACATGCTCAGACTGCGGATACTGCAGCTGAAGAAGAATTCGAAGATTCCAACGTCATCATCGTTACTGCTTCAAAGCGGGAGCAGACCCTTCAAGAGACCCCGATCTCTGTTTCTGTTACCTCAGGTGAAACACTTGAGCAGGCACAAATCCGCGATGTGCTTGACCTGCAATCGGTCACCCCATCACTGCGTGTGAGCCAGCTGCAAACATCATCAGCTTCGACATTCATCATTCGCGGTTTCGGTAATGGCGATAACAACCTTGGTATTGAGCCATCGGTTGGTGTGTTTATCGACGGCGTATTCCGTTCGCGTTCTGCGGCGGCTCTGTCCGATTTGCCCAATGTGCAGCGGATTGAGGTTCTGAACGGCCCGCAATCCACACTGTTTGGTAAGAACGCCTCTGCTGGCGTTATCTCGGTCGTCACGCGCGAGCCGCAATTTGAATTCGGCGGCAAGGTTGAAGCAAGCTACGGCAATTTCAACGCGATCGTTTTGAAAGGGGACGTAACCGGCCCGATTGCTGAGAACGTCGCTTTCTCCGTCGATGGAAGCTACAACAAACGCGATGGTTACGCAGAAATCGTAAACCTTGGCGTTGAGCAGAACGACCGCAACCGCTGGAACGTTGGCGCTCAATTGCTGTTCGAGCCAACGCCTGACCTCAAAATCCGTGCGAAGGCAGACTATTCAACTATCGATGAAGTGTGCTGTCAGGTGACCACATTGGTGGCAGGTCCAACAGCGGCAGGTATCGCTGCAGTTGGCGGACAGTTGAGCACTGATCTGTTCAGCTACGACGCTTTCCTCAATGACGTGCCATCGAACGAAATCGACAATTACGGCGGTTCATTGCATATCGACTGGAACACTGGGCCGATCTCGGTCACGTCGATCACGTCCTATCGCGAGCTCGACAATGCGTTCCTTTCCGACATTGATTACACTAGCGCAGACATTGCGTTTGAACGGCGCGATCAGTCTGTCGAGACCTTCACTCAGGAACTGCGCATCGCGTCCGATTTTGACGGTCCGATCAACTTCCTGCTTGGCGGGTTCTACTTCGATGAAAGCATCAATCAGGACAGTGAAATCGAAAATGGCGACGACATTCGCGATTTCTTTGAGATCCTTGCTGGTGCAGATCCAGTCGCGGTTCTCACCGGCCAGCCGACATTGTTCAACGGGTTGGAGGCCAACTTTAACTTCCCGCAGGAAAGCATCTTCAACACACCGCTGCTGACTGCTGAACAGTTCGGCATGGACAACACATCATGGTCGATCTTTGGTACAGTTGATTTTGAGCCAGTCGACGGCCTCGTGCTGACCGGCGGCTTTAACTACACCGACGATAAGAAAGATTTTGCACTGGCTCAGCAGAGCTTTGATCCGCTGGCGCAAGTCAATTTCGTTGATGCGTTTATTGTTCAGGCGTCAGGCGGAACGGTTACCACTCGTGACCAATTCCAAGCATTGCCGCAAGCGAACCAGGATGCACTTATTGCGGCAGCAACCTCTGCTGCAAACCCATTGTTGCCGCTGGCTGGTTTCCAATTCCAGCCGCCGTTTGTGACGATCCCGAATGCTGTCGAAGATGGCCGCACCCGTGATGATAAGCTGACCTATCTAATCCGTGCAGCCTATGAAATCTCACCAGAGATCAATGTCTACGCCAGCTACGCCACCGGCTTTAAAGCCAGCTCGGTTAACCTGTCGCGCGACAGCCGGCCCAACGGTACAGACTTTGTTGCTGGCCCTGGCGGTTCAACATTCGCAGCGCCGGACTCGCCTCTCTTGAACGCAGGACTGGCCGTGCCAAACCTGCGCTCTGGTTCGCGTTTTGCTGGGCCTGAAGAAGCCGAAGTCTATGAGATTGGCATCAAGGGTGCTTGGGATGGATTGAGCGTCAATCTCGCTCTGTTCGACCAAACCATCGAAGGTTTCCAAAGCCTTGCCTTTACTGGCACCGGTTTTGCTCTTCGCAATGCGGGTGAACAATCGGTCAAAGGCTTTGAAATGGACGTGAAGGTTCAGCCAACCGATGGTCTGCTGTTCACATTCGCAGCGACCCATCTTGATCCGCTGTTTGATAGCTTCCCGGGAAGCGTTCTGGGCGATCTTACGGGCGCGCGTCCGGCCGGTATCCCGGCTTGGGCGATCGCAACCTCTGCGACCTACACGCATGATTTTGGCAATACCGGCAATCGTCTGATTACCCGGATCGACTACAATCATGAAAGCAACACAGACATCAACAATGGTCTGCCAACCTTCAACGTTGCCAATGGCAACACTCGGATCTTCCGCCGTGAAGTGAATTTGGTAAACGGTTCGATGACCTTTGCGATGGATAACGGCGTGGAAGTCGGCATTTGGGGCCGCAACCTGCTCGACGATCAATACATTACAACGGTGTTTGACGGCGTTGCGCAGTCGGGCACCGTATCGGGCTACCCAAGCGCACCGCGCACTTATGGCGCGCTGGTTCGCTTTAAGTTTTAAGCTTGGCTTAAACTAGCCGATTAAAAGAAAGGGGCTCCGCAGTGATGCGGGGCCCTTTTTTGTGCGCGCTTTTTGCGTCCCTTTTTTTTGGGCAGCATGTTGCAAAGCCCGGTGAATTGTGGTGGCTTTACATTCTTAAACAATCGGGACTGGGGGTTTTTCAATGCAATATGCTGGGTTTTGGATACGCTTAGCGGCGTATGTGATCGATTATATTGTCGTTTTTGTCGCTCAAATGATCATCTACACGATTTTTGGTGTGAGCATGTTTGGCGCCGCTTCAATGGATCCTGAGGCGGCAGGGATGTTTGAATCAACGGGTTCCGTGCTCGCAGTTCTCATCACATCTGTCGGCGGTATTTTGTACTACGTTCTGATGGAAAGCTCGGCCAAACAGGCGACGCTTGGCAAGATGGCGGTTGGCCTGATCGTAACCGATGATAATGGCGGCCGGATGAGCTTTATGCGCGCATTGGGACGCTTCTTCGCGAAGATCCTGTCAGCGATGATCTTGTTCATCGGGTTTATCATGATTGGCTTTACCGAGCGTAAGCAAGGCCTGCACGACATTATCTGCAGCACTTTGGTGGTTAAGGGTAAGCCGGGCGAAGTCGGCGTCGACACAGACGTTTTCGCCTAAAGCACTACGCAGGCCTGCGCGTTGCTGCTCTTGCGGAATTTAGAGTTCGCGGAGTGCGCGCGCAGGCTTCGCCCTGAGCAAAGGTAGCGATCCGCCCAAAGCAAAAGTGATCACCAGCGCTAGGCCAAGGCCGAGCACCATCAGGATCTCGCCCCAATTGGGCAGCCAATCAAATTCGAACAATTGCGTGATCACCAGCCACGCAAGGCCAGTGCCTACGCCTAGAGCCACGCCTGCAAGCAGCAGCGCGAGGAAGCCATATTCGGCCAGTTGCATCAGCAATATCTGCCGTCTGCTTGCCCCCAATACGCGCAGCACTACTGTGTCATACATGCGCGCCGCACGCGCAGCGGCAATCGCGCCCATCAGCACGGCCAATCCGGCCAGCACAGCGACCGATGCAGCGGCAAAGGTGGCGAGGCTAACCTGGCTGAGGATATCGCGTGCTTGAACCAAGACATTGCCCACTTCGATTGCTGAGCTGGATGGGAATTCGCGCACCAGATTTTGCAGCAGAGCGCCGGTATCGCTTCCCTCTGCCAGATCAATTGTCGCGGTAAGATTGTGCGGGGCATCGGCCAGCGCATTGGGGCTGAAAACGAAGACGAAATTGAACGTCATGCTTTCCCATTCCAGCATGCGCAGATTGGCGACCCTTGCGGTGCGCTCGACCCCGAGAATGCCGACGGTGATGTAATCGCCGACTTCGAGGCCAATGGAATCGGCGGTCTCTTTTTGGATCGAGACGAGCGGCTCGCCGTCATAATCAGCGGGCCACCATTCGCCCTCAACAATGCTATTGCCCTCTGGCACGTCGTCGGAATAGCTAAGACCCCGTTCCCCGCGCAGCGCCCATGCACCATCAGGAATTTCGTCCAATTCCGACACGCGGATCATCGCGTCTTTCGGTCCGTAGGCGAGGATTGCCCCGCGCAATGTCGGAACAGAGCGGATGGCGGCTTCGGGATCGGCCCGGGTAACGAGCCCTTCGAACTCGCTGATCTTGTCGCGCGGAATGTCGAGCACGACGAAATCGGGCGCTTCACGCGGGACACTGCTTTCAATGTTGCCGTTGAGGCTGGATTGCACCGCAGCCAGCAGAACAAAAGCGGCAAGGCCAAAGCCAAGCGCGGTGACCAGCGATCCGGTTGGCGCGCCGGGGCGGTGAAGGTTCGCTAGCGCATTGCGCATCAATGGATTGGAAGGGCGGCCAAGCTTTTTTGCGCCCCATGTGACGACACGCCCCAGCAAGGCCAGCACGATCAATAGGCCAGCAGCTCCTGCCAAAAACCCGCCCGCAATCCGCGCATTATTGCTTGTGAGGAGGACCAGCGCGATGATCGCCAGCAAACCGCCACCAACCCATGGCCATGCCGCTTTATCCCGTGACAAAGGCGCAGCGCGCGCCCGCATCAATGCCATGGCCGGGAAGCTGCGCGCCCGCATCAAT
Organism: uncultured Porphyrobacter sp.; assembly: GCA_964485135.1. Lineage (GTDB taxonomy): Bacteria > Pseudomonadota > Alphaproteobacteria > Sphingomonadales > Sphingomonadaceae > Erythrobacter. The sequence continues at coordinate 5,417 of CAZAIG010000052.1, forward strand.
GGAGTGATGGCAAAGATCAGCGCCACCAGCAGCCCGAAACTTGCCGCTAGGACCAGCGCCTTTGCATCGACGACGAGGCCGCCTTCGACCGGTAAGAGGCCTTGCAAGGCAAAGCCTAGGAAGGGTGTCGCCGCGACGCCCACGATAAGGCCCGCGAGCGATCCGACCACAGCGGCTGCGCCAATCTGAAGAGCGTAGATGCGCGATATATCGCGGCTGGATGCTCCCAGAACTTTCAGCGTCGCGATGCTTGTGCGGCGCGCTTCCAAATAGCTTGATACGCCGCCGCCAATGCCGATGCCAGCGATGACCAGAGCGGCAAGGCCAACCAGGGTCAGGAACTCGCCCATGCGCCCGACAAATCGGTCTGCGCCAGGCGATGCGCGATCACGGGTGCGGAAGTCGAAACCGCTTTCGGGAAATTGTTCTTCTAAAGCGTCTTTGACATCCTGCGGGTCATCACTGCCGGAAAAACGCACGCGGTATTTGCTTTCAAACAAAGCGCCCGGCGCGGTCAGGCCAGCATCGCCCGGGACGTTTTCAGCGACAATGATGGTCGGGGCAAGCTGGAACCCTTCGGATAGTTTATCGGGCTCATTCGCGATGACGCCAGCGGCTTTCAGCTCGACGGTGCCGACGGTGAAGCTATCGCCGACTGTGATGCCCAGCCGGTCGAGCGCGCCTTGTTCCAGCCAAGCCTCACCCTCAACAGGCGCGCCGGTTTTGCGCCCATCGGTTAGCGTAAACTCGCCATACATGGGCCAGTGCTCATCCACCGCTTTTAGGCCAGCGGGGGCAGCCGCCTCGCCCGTGTTGGGGATGGCTTGCAGGCGCGTTCCGCCAGAGACCGTGCCATAGGCGGCCAGCGCAGCTTTCTCCGCGTCTGTTAGGTCGCGCTGCGACACTTCAATTTCGATATCGCCGCCCAGCAAAACTTGGCCCCGGCTGCCCAGCTCGCGTTCAATCGCTGCGGTCAGCGTGCCGATAGCTGCCAGCGCTGCTGTGCCAAGGAAGAGGCAGACGAGTAGCAAGCGCAGGCCTTTAAACCGCGCATTGAGGTCGCGCCGCGCGATGGTCCATGCTGCGCCCCAGCTTAGATGAGATGCACCCGCAGCGCTCATTTTGACGCTGTATCAGAGGCGATCACGCCGTCTGCCATTGTGATGACCCTGTCGCAGCGTTCGGCGAGTTTGGGATCATGCGTGATCACCAGCAACGTCGCGCCTGTTTCTCCGCGGCGAGCGAACAAGAGCTCGATGATCTCATTGCCCGTTGCTACGTCCAGATTACCGGTCGGCTCATCTGCAAAGATCAATGTGGGACGCGGGGCAATCGCGCGGGCGATGGCAACGCGTTGCTGCTCTCCGCCTGACAATTGCGTGGGATAGTGATCAAGCCGGTGACCAAGGCCGACAGCTTTCAGCTCTTGCTCGGCGCGCTGCGCAGCGTCTTCTTCGCCGTTCAATTCCATCGGCGTGGCCACATTTTCGGTTGCAGTCATGGTGGGGAGCAGATGGAAGGATTGCAGCACAATGCCAATCCGGCCCCGCCGTGCCTGCGCCAGTCCGTCCTCATCCATATGGGTAAAGTCTGCGCCTGCCACGTTGAGCGTGCCGCCGGTTGCGCGCTCTAACCCGCTCAAAACCGCCATCAGCGAGCTTTTCCCCGAACCCGATGGACCAAGCAAAGCGACTACTTCGCCAGCTGCAATGTCGAGATCGATGCCTTTGAGGATATTCACCGGTGCCGCATCGCTGCCAAGGGTGAGGGTCAGATTGCGGGCGCTAATGGCAAGAGTTTGTGTGGTCACAGGCTTGTCTTTGGCTCTCTTTGGCTTAGATCGTTTGGGCAGCAGAGATGGCGGCTTCAAAACGGTAGACCTCGCGAGATGAGGCGAGATCAACGCTTATCCCGCCGATATGGGAAGAGATACGCATGACAAAAGGTTTGGCCCGCATTTTTATTGGCATGGCGATGGCGGTGAGTTTGACGGCATGCGAAAGCGGCGCTCCGCAAGAAGGTGATGCAGCCGCTGATCCGGCTTCTGATCCGCTTGCGGAAAGCAGCGATTTGGAGGTTCCCGTGATGGGGCCGCAAGTGAATGTGCTCGCCTTTGGTGACAGCCTTTTTGCAGGGTACGGCGTTGATCAGGCCCAGGCTTATCCAGCGGTTTTGCAGAACGCTTTGCGGGCCAAGGGGATCAATGCCGCTGTCACCAATGCCGGCGTATCCGGCGATACAACGGCGGCTGGATTGCAGCGCTTTGCCTTTACCTTGGATGCGCAGGACGAAGTGCCCGATCTGGTGATTGTTGAATTGGGCGGAAATGACTTGCTGCGCGGGCTTTCACCCGATGAAACGCGCGACAATCTCGATGCTATGCTGGCCGAGCTAAAGTCCCGCAATATCGATGCGATGCTGATGGGAATGCGCGCTCCGCCCAATTACGGGCCAGAATTTCAGGCCAAGTTTGATGGATTGTATGGCGATTTGGCGAAGGAATATGACGCTGATCTTGTACCCTTTTTCCTTGAGAGCATTTACCAGTCGCCCGAACTGTTCCAATCGGACCGTATTCACCCCACAGCAGAGGGGATAGAGCAATTGGTTGCGGCCACTATGGAAACGGTTGAGGGCGCGCTCCCTGAAAAAGAGGGCTAAATCCTCTCGGCTTTTCCGCCGCTAACGCGCCAGACGGCGGCCTCTTCCAATATCGCGGCAAAGGGCGCGGTTTCTGTGCCAGTGAACCAGACTTGCGCTTTGCCAGCGCGCAGCCGGTCGAACAAAGCTGCGCGGCGCACTTCATCCAAATGGGCGGCGACTTCATCGAGGAGAAGCACGCCGGGGCGACCTTCTGCAGCCAAAGCGGCATGCGCTAGAGTGATCGCAATCAGCATCGCCTTTTGCTCGCCTGTGGAGCAATGGGCGGCGGCCTGACCGCTTCCCGCCATCACGACTTCCAATTCATCGCGGTGCGGGCCGGTGAGCGTGCGCCCAGCGGCGCGGTCGCGGCTGCGTGTTTGGCGAAGTTCGGCGCGCAAGCCCTCGAAATCGCCGGGGCCGCCAGCGCGGTAGGTGAGGATCGGTTTGGCAAAGGGTTCATCGGGCAGGGCGGTTAGCTCAACGGTTAGAGCATCGAGCAAAGCGCGGCGCGATCCGCTGACAGCGGCTCCGAATTCTGCTGCTTGCGCCTCAATCGCATCCAGCCACGTGGTATCGCCGCCTTCCTCCAGCAGCTTGTTGCGTTCACGGATCGCCGTTTCATAGCGCGAGGCATTGCGGGCATGCGCGGGATCAATCGCCAGCGCCAGCCGGTCCATGTAGCGCCGCCGCGCGCCTGCACTATCGGTGAAGAGACCATCCATCGCCGGGGTTAGCCAACCAATGGCAACCCATTCGCCAAGGCTTGCCGCGCTTGCTGACGCGCCATTGATCCGAACGAGCCTGCGTTTGGGCTGATCGGGCTCTACCGCTGTGCCAATCCGCGCGCTTTCATGGCCCTGTTCGCGCAAGGATGCCCCGATTGTGAAGCTGCCGCTGCCTGCTTGTCCAGCCATGTCGGGCAGGGATGCGCGCCGCAATCCGCGCCCCGGTGCCAGCAGGGATAATGCCTCAAGCACATTGGTTTTGCCCGCGCCATTTTCGCCGACCAAGAGGTTGAAGCCGCGCGTTTCATCCAGCGCAGTCTCAGAATGATTGCGAAAATCCTCCAAAATGATGCGGTCTAAAGCCATGGTGTAACCCAATTAGCATTGCCCACGTATTAAGCCATGACTGACACAGGCTAATTCACCAAAACCAAACATTGGGAAAATTTACCAATCTTTCGGATTGATGAACGAGCTTGAAATCGCTCTATCACTTAAAAACCGCAGAATTCCGCCATTTTTCAAAACTGGCACACCCTCTGCAAAGCATAGTTCATCCCAGCGAGACGGTCTTGCTGGAACACAAATTGAAGGAATACCACCATGTTTGCCACTTCTGACACATCGAACAAGCTGATCGCTGCCGTTTTCTCAGTCGCTATCTCTAGCGTTCTGATGGCCACCGCGATCATCCCAGCCACAACCACCGGCGTGTTCGCTTAATCGCATCACCCGTTTTCAAAATAGGAAATTCACAATGACTTTGACCTCAAATCTCTCAAACCAAGCAATCGCAGCTTTCGGTGCTCTGGCTCTTTCCGCTCTGATGTTTGCCACTGCAATTGTCCCAGCAACGACCACAGGCGTGTTTGCTTAATCGCTCACCGCCAAACTCAATCTGAAAAGGAAAATTCAATCATGACTTTCGCTTCTAACGTTTCCAACCAAGCATTTGCGGCTTTCGGCGCACTCGCTCTTTCAGCGGTAATGTTCGCAACAGCCATCATCCCTGCCACTCCTGGCTTCACGGTGATCGCATGAGCAAGATTGCAAAGAGTGAGAATGGCCACGCGCCGTCACGCAATTTCCGCCTCGATAAAGGCAATGCGAAACTGATGGGCGTATGCAGCGGTATCGCCAATTACGCAGGGATCGACCCTATGCTGGTTCGCGCCGGATTTGTGATCGGCGGATTGGTAAGCATCGGAACAGCTGGCATCGTCTATGTCGCGATTGGATTGATCGCGGATTAGGAGAGTGACCAAGCATCAAGCGGCCCCGGTTTGGACCGGGTCACGCTCCGGTAAATACCAACCGGGAAGGGGCCATCGCAGGCCCCTTTTCTTTTACCCGGAGCGTGATCAGAAAAAGTGGGTACCGGTTTTTCGGTTCGATCACGCGACTAAACAAGAATTCTTGCGCTCGCGGCATATTCGCTCCGCGAACGCCTCCGCGGGGGCGGCCTAGCGGCCGACGGGCGGTCGCCCTTGCGAACCTTTCAGGTTCGGAAACACTCTTTTCCTGCCAGCCCCATCACATCGCGCTGATGCCGCCATCCAGCTTCAGCTCTGCGCCAGTCATAAAGCGGCTTTCATCAGAGGCGAGGTAAAGCACTGCATTGGCGATATCATTGGGCTCGCCGACGAATTTAAGCGGGATTTGCCTTGCGAGCTTATCCATCAGCACGTCTTTATCGAGGCCAGCGCCCACCGCGGTGCCGTCCAAAATCGGCGTATCGACAAAGGTTGGATGCACCGAATTGCAGCGGATCTGCATATTCTTTTTCGCGCAGTGGAGGGCGATGCTTTTTGACAGCATCCACACCGCCGCTTTGGACGCATTATAGGCCGGCATTGTGTCGCTTGCGATGAGGCCCGCGATGGAGCTGATATTGACGATGGAACCGGGCGCATGCTCGCGCATCAGCGGCAAAGCCTTCTGGCACCCGTGAAATATCGAATCCACATTGATTGAAAAGCAGCGCTGCCAATCGCCGAAATCGCATTGCTCGATATTGCCGGGAACACCGATACCGGCATTATTGACCAGCACGTTGAGCCCGCCCATGTTTTCGCGCGCTGCATCCACGGCAGCTTCCCAGTCATCGGGATTTGTAACATCATGCTGGATGCTGAAAGCGGTGCCTGCGCCCATTTCGGCATTGATGATCTCCGCTGTATCCGCCGCGCCTTCACCATTGATATCGCTTGCGAGCACGCGGGCACCTTCTTGCGCCAAGCGGATGCAATGCGCGCGCCCTAGGCCTTGCGCTCCGCCTGTTACTAGCGCGAGTTTGCCGGCGACACGGGTTCCTGCGGTAGTGGACATTATGCGGCTTCTCCCAAAAGTGTTTGCGCATTGGCTGCGGCCATCAAAATGGCCATCCTCACGTCGACTGCGTGCCCTTTGGCGCGCCATTCGGCAACAAATTTCGGCAAATGGGCGAGGGGGACGCGGTGAACCTTGATGTTTTCTCCCGGTGTTCCGCCGCCTTCGGAGACTTTGGTGAGGCCATGCGCGCGAAACAAAGTGAAGCTTTCAGAGACCATGCCGGGGGAGGAGTAGAACTCGCCAAGGTTCTCCATCCGATCAGCGCGGTAGCCGGTTTCTTCTTCAAGCTCGCGCATGGCAGCGACTTCGTCTGCCTCGCCTTCAGTGGAGTCATCATCGCCGATCAGGCCAGCGGGAATTTCCAGGCTGATTTTGCCGAGCGGGACGCGGTATTGCTCGACCAGCAGCACATGGCGCGTGCCATCAGGATCGGTGTCGATAGCGATGATAGCTGCTGCGCGTATGCCGCGTGCGCGCCCGACATATTCCCACCGACCGCGCGTCTTGGCGGTGATGAATTTGCCTTCCCAATGGATTTCTTCGGGAAGGGATGCGTCTGGGACTTGGGGAGTATCGCTCATGAAGAGCGTGTTAGACTTCGATCAAGCGGTCGGGAAGCTCATTCTCATCATCATCAGCGCGAGGGAAGTGTTGAGAGAGAACTACGCCGACGTCTTTGACGCCGACCGCCATGCCTTCTGCGATTTTACCATCTTTGATATAGTGAAGCATATCGACCATTGCTTCGCCCCACACATCAGCGGAGACTTTTTCGGCAATCGGCTCATCAGCGACAATCTCTGCGCGGTGCTCGCGCATGGAGAGGTAGATCAGGATTCCGGTGCGCCCGCCGGTGCGCCCATCGGCGCCGACTTTGAAGTGCTTGATCGCTTGTTTGTGGACTCTTGCGGTTTTTACTGGGCCGGGAATGGCAGCAAATTTAAGCGGTTCCCACAGGAATATCAGCCAAGTAACTGTAAACGCGATCAGACCCAGGGCGATGGTCATGCTGGCAATCTCGCCGGTGGTCCATTCATGCATCCAGCCGCCAATGATGCTATCCCACAATTCCATAAACGGTGCTGGGAAAAGCGCGAACAGGCTCATCGCGGTGAAGGCTGCGGCAGCGGCATAGACCATCGTGACATCGGAATAGCCGTCGGACCGGTCAGCCAAAACGGTGACGATTTCACCCGATGTTGTGAGCTCGGCTGCCTCGACTGCGTCGGATACGATTTTGTGCTGCGCTTCGTTTAGATAAGCCATGTGTCACCAGCCTCCTGAGGCGCCGCCGCCTCCGAATGATCCGCCGCCTCCGCCAAAGCCGCCACCGAAACCGCCACCGCCGCCAAAGCCGCCGAAACCACCTCCGCCGCCGCCCCAGTCATCGCCATCAGACAGCGCGCCGCGTACGATCGCGCTGCCTACTTCCCACAAGATGATGTCGGTTGCCGTGTCCGAAAACTCGCGGCCCCTGCCGCGATAGCGCCTGCGCCGCCGGCCGCCGCGGATCATCGGCAGAATGAAAAAGAAGAACAGAAAGCCGATCCAAATCAGCGCGCCAAAGGGAAAACCGCCATCGCTTTCGCGCTGCTGGCTAGCTTCTGCCGCGATTTGCCGCGCCTGATCCTCGGGCAATTGCAGCTGAGTGATGATCGCATCGGTTCCGGCAACAATCCCACCGGGATAGTCGTTCTGCTTGAAGCGGGGAATAATCGCGTTTTGAATGATCAAAGACGACATCGCATCGGTCAGATAGCCTTCCAAGCCATAGCCAACTTCGATCCGCACTTTGCGTTCATTGGGCGCGACAAGCAGCAGCGCTCCATCATTTCGCTGCGCATCGCCAATTCCCCACTCGCGGCCAAGTCTGTAGCCGTAATCGGCGATGTCATAGCCATCCAGCGAAGGAACGGTCGCCACTACCAATTGCCGCTGCGATTGCTGCTCCAGTTCGAACAGCTTGCGCATCAGCTCTTCTTCTTCAGCAACCGGAATGATGTCCGCTGCATCTACAACCCGGCCGGTTAGCGCAGGGAAATCCTGCGCTGCCAGCGGGGCTGCGATCAGCGCGAGGAGCGCGGCAAAAGCTGCGAGAAGGGGGCGCATCATCGCGGCGGAACCCGCGATCAATTCGAGGTCATATCAAGCGTAGGCGCTTGCTCTGCCCCTTCGGTCGTGGCGGTGTACGGTACCAGCGGCTCTGCACCGTGAATGATGTTTGCGCCGATCGTATCGGGGAAGGTGCGGATCGTGGTGTTATAGCCGCGCACCGCTTCGTTATAATCGCGGATCGCCACAGCGATACGGTTCTCCGTCCCTTCGAACTGGCTCTGCAGCGCGAGGAAGTTCTGGTTCGATTGGATTTGCGGATAGGCTTCGAAACTGGCGAGCAAGCGGCCGAGCCCTTGCGAAAGTTGCCCTTGAGCAGCGGCCATTTCCGCCATTTTATCCGCATCGCCAAGATCGCTCGCGTTGACCTGTACGCTGGTGGCTTTCGCGCGTGCCTCGGTCACTTCGGTGAGGATCGCGCGCTCATTTTCAGCAGCACCCTTGGCAATTTCGGCAAGGTTCGGGATCAGGTTCGCCCGGCGCTGGAATTGCGCCTCAACATCGGCCCATTTGGCTTTGGCGTTTTCTTCCGCTGTTGGAACCGAATTGATCCCGCAGGATGCAAGGCCAAGCGAGACAGCCGCAACCAAGACAGCGCGGTGAATTGATGCAAAATTCATGTTGGATTTTCCCTTCCTCGCGGCAGGCTTAACTCACAGCAAAGCTCAGCCGCCAAACAATCTGTATTGCTTATATAGGACACCTCAACATGATTTCAATGTGGAATTGGTTCTTACCTCCTCTTGGCAAGCCACTGAATTGCTGCAAAAGAGCGATCCAGCATCAGGGCCTAAACGAGGGGAATTTTAGTGCTTTCAGAGTTTAAGGATTTCATTGCTAAGGGCAATGTTATGGAATTGGCGGTCGCGGTTATCATCGCGGGCGCTTTTGCAGTGATCGTCGCATCGCTTACCGATGATTTGATTATGCCGATTGTCGGGATGATTTTTGGCGACGTTGACTTCACCAACATGTATGTCGTGCTTTCCGGCGAAGTTGAACCGGGTACAAGCCTAGAAGCGGCCCGCGAAGCTGGCGCTAATGTGCTTGCTTATGGCGCGTTCATCACCGCAGTGATCAACTTCGTGATCCTTGCCTTCATTATCTTCATGCTGGTTCGCTATGCCGAAAAAGCAAAAGCCAAAATGGAAGGTCCGAAGGAAGAGGAGGACGCAGGTCCAAGCGAGATCGATCTGCTGACTGAGATTCGCGACAGCTTGAAGAAGTAAACGCTTCAAAGTTCAAACGAAAAATTCCGCTCGTCCCGCTTAGCGCGGGGCGGGCGG
>CAZAIG010000053.1:0-6484 GCA_964485135.1 uncultured Porphyrobacter sp.
AGCTTTGTCGTCTCGCTTGGATCGACCATTAATATGGACGGAACGGCGATGTATCTGGGCCTTGTGACCTTGTTCGGCGCGCAATTGTTCGGTGTGACGCTAGGCTGGGATGATTATCTGATCATCGCTCTGCTCGCGACCATCGGCTCCATTGGCGCGGCGGGCATTCCCGGCGGCGGTCTGGTGATGATGGGCGCGGTGTTCAGCGCGGTTGGCGTCCCGCTGGAGACGATTGCCTTTGTCGCAGGCGTTGACCGGATCATGGATATGATGCGCACGGCGACCAATGTAACGGGCGATGCCACGGTGACGGTGACAACGGCAAGCATGCTGGGCGAGATCGACAAGGGCGAACTGGCCAGCGCGGATGATGTGTAGATGGCACTGAGAAGCCTCGCCCTTTTCGTTGCAGCTCTCTTGCTACCCTTGCAGCCGGTCGCCGCCGAAAAACCTGCGTCAAGCGAATTGCAGATCGCTGTCGCCTATGTCGAAGCCTACAATGCGCGCGATCTCGATGCGATGATCGCGTTGATGCATGAGGATGTCGAATGGCTGAGTATTGTGGGATCGGAGGTTTCGGTCTTCGCAAAGGGCAAGCCCGACTTGTCCAAGCAGATGGAAGAGTATCTGGCGTCACCCAGTGTTCCATTCAGCACTGTCGAGGGAAGCGTGGGTGACGGGCGGTTTGTGGCCGTGCGTGAAGTTGCCCATTGGAAGAATAGTGATGGCAACGCTCGCTCGCAATCGGCGCTTGCTGTCTACGAGATAGTTGACGGTTTGATCCGCCGCGTCTGGTATTATCCGGCGACGCGTTAATCACCGCCCCTTCGGCTTCTCCAGCACCTTCTTCCTGAAACTGCACAGATCGACCAATTCACAGCGCCAGCATTCCGGCGTGCGCGCTTTGCAGGTGTATCGCCCATGCAGGATCAGCCAGTGATGCGCGTGGAGCCGAAACGGCTGCGGCACGCGCTTTTCCAGCTTCGCCTCAACATGATCGGGCGTTTTGCCCTTCGCAAGACCCGTCCGGTTCCCCACTCGCAAAATATGCGTATCGACTGCAAAGGTCTCTTGGCGGAACCAACAATTCAGCACCACATTGGCGGTTTTCCGCCCCACTCCGGGTAGCCGCACCAAATCTTCGCGCGTGTCGGGAACCTCACTCCCATACTCGTCTACCAGCAACTGAGACAGAGCAATCACATTTTTGGCCTTGGAGTTAAACAGGCCGATCGTCTTGATATGCTCGACAAGCCCCTCCAGCCCCAATTCCAGCATTTGCTCGGGCGTTTTGACTTTGGCGAACAAAGCGCGCGTCGCCTTGTTCACGCCCACATCGGTCGCTTGCGCGGATAACGCCACGGCCACGACCAGCTGAAAGGCATTGCCATATTCCAACTCCGTCTCCGGCTCGGGATTGCCCTCAGCCAAGCGGCGGAAAAATTCGAAGATTTGGTCTTTGGTCATGATCCTGGGGTCAGCGACTACTCAGAGGGCGGGTTTTCCGCTTTCCACTCCATCGCGCGGCGAATGCGGTTTTCGACTGTGGGATGGGTATAGAGCAGAGTTTCTTCCACTGGACCAGCGAGAGGGTAGCGATATTCCGCTGTCTTGATCAGCGCGCCTGACAATGCATCGGGCAGGTTCACTGTCTTAAGAGAATAGGTGTCTGCCTCGCGCTCACCAATGCGGATTATGGTGTTCCATGCCGGTTGGAGCAGCGTCAAATACAGACCCACAACAAAGCTGAGAACGGCAATCCCGCGCGCATCGAAGATCGCATGCGATGAACCAAACTTGCGCGCGAACCAATCGTAGGTTCTGGAGGTGAGGTAGAAGCCGATCAGTGCAATCAAGCTGATCACGCCAATGTTTCGCCACACATGGCCAAGGACGTAATGGCCGACCTCATGCCCGGTTACCGCTTTCACCTCATCGAGCGTGGCCTTGTCCATTGCGACATCGGAAATGGCTATGCGGGCGGAGTTGCCGATGCCAGAGACATTGGCTGTGAAATTGTTGGACTGGCGTGATCCGTCAAACATGAATACTCGGTCACGCGGTATGCCAGCTTCATCGGCCATGGCGTTGACGGCGTCGAGAACTTCGCCCTCTGGAATAGGCTCGAAATCGTTAAACAGCGGCTCGATCAAAGCGGGGGACAGGAGCATGGAAACCGCGGCGAATGCGGCGACCAATCCGCTCGCCCATGCCCACCATAACCGACCCGTTCGCCGGATCAGGAAATAAACCGCGACGAGAAGAACGCTTCCAATGACGACTGAAAGTGCGAGCCCAATTGCACTTTGGCCAAGGTAATCGGCAAGCGGTTGGCTGGTGCGGCCATAGCTGCTTTCGCGCCACCATTCGGTGTAGATTGTATAGGGGAGAGTGATGATCGCGCTGACGATTGAGAACACCGCCGCGACGAAAAAGACGCGCAAGTTCGGCCATTTGTCGCTGATACGCGCGAACACCTTGTCCAGCACGCCAGATCTTACAATTAGCCAAGTAACAAGCGCGCTTACCAATAACCCGCCAAGAATCAGCCAATTATTGCCGGTGGTATATTCGCGTGCGAGTGCCAATTCTTCCGCGCTAAGCCTGTTAATATAGGCCTGTGTGGCTGCTGCCGGATCCAAAGCCATAATAAACCCTCCCGATTGCACGCTTTTAGCTAATTGAGGTCAAGCACATCACCCATCGTGTATCGACCAGCGTCTTTCCCGATCAGCCAAGCGGCGGCTTTGACTGCGCCGCGCGCGAAGATCATGCGGTTTTCTGCCGAGTGTGAAAGCGTGATGCGCTCTTGCTCCCCCGCGAGGATAACACTGTGATCGCCTGCTACGCTGCCCCCGCGAAGGGTGGCAAAGCCGATATCGCCTTGCTTGCGCGCGCCGGTATGCCCATCGCGCACGGCATCGCGATGCTCGCTCAAATCAATCCCGCGACCGCGCGCCGCCGCTTCGCCCAGCAATTTCGCTGTGCCTGATGGCGCGTCCACCTTATGCCGGTGGTGCATTTCGAGAATTTCCAAATCCCAATCATCGCCCAGCGCGCTGGCGGCTTTCTCGACCAAAGCGCTAAGCAAGTTCACGCCCAGCGAAGTGTTGCCCGTTTGGAGGACGGGGATGGCCTGTGCAGCGTTCTCAATCGCGGCGAAATGGGCCTCTTCCAACCCGGTTGTCCCAATCAGAATCGGAATGCCCGCCACGCGTGCCGCATCGAGATTGGCTTGCAAAGCAACTGGCGCGCTAAAGTCGATCAAACACTCGGAGGTACCAGCCAGCGCGGCCACATCATCGCCCTGATCCGCACCACCCGATAGTATATGCCCAGCCTCGGCAATGGCATCTGCCAATGCCTGACCCATGCGCCCCTTGCTGCCAACAATTCCCATTCTCGCCACTTGCGTCTCCTAATACGGCATGGTTCATGGGCGACATGAGTGAATTGCGCAAGATTGTGGTGCTCACCGGCGCGGGAATTTCCGCTGAGAGCGGGATTGATACGTTTAGGGACGCGGGCGGGCTGTGGGAGCAGCACAAGGTTGAGGATGTCGCGACGCCTGAAGGCTTCGCGCGTGATCCAGACCTAGTGCTGGGCTTTTACGATATGCGGCGCGAGGCTTTGGCGAAGGTCGAGCCGAATGATGCGCATCGCGCTTTGGCGCGGCTAGAGCGTGAATATGCCAAAACGAATGGGCGCGAGCTGCTGATCGTTACGCAGAATGTGGATGATCTGCATGAACGCGGCGGCGCTAAGAATGTGCTTCATATGCATGGCGAGTTGAAGAGCGCACTGTGCAATTCCTGCGGTGTTCGCAGCCCGTGGGATGCAAGCCTTTCAGACCGCCCGCCATGCCCCGTCTGTGCCGCGCCCACATTGCGCCCCGATGTCGTGTGGTTTGGCGAAATGCCTTACCAGATGGAGCGGATTTACGCCGCAATCCGCGAGTGCGATCTCTTCGTCAGCATCGGCACATCGGGCGCGGTCTATCCCGCCGCTGGCTTTGTACGCGATGCGAAGGACTGCGGCGCGGCAACATTGGAATTGAACCTTGAGCGTTCCGAAGGCTCAGCCTGGTTCGATGAAAGCCGCTTGGGCAAAGCGAGCGAACTGGTCCCTGCGTGGGTGAATGAGGTTCTGAGCTGACAACCGCCCCGCCATTCTCGCCTCAATTTGGCCTGCCGAATTGACAATTTTTCATCTGTTTGAGAAAGACTTGGTTCTCTTAAAGGAATGTCTATGCGTGCTGTCCTGCTGATTTTCGCTACTTTGGTTTTGGCCAGTTGCAATGCGCAAAGTAAAGAGCAAAGCAAAGAACCATCCGCTCAACCGGCCTTGACTCACGCCGTCTTTTTCGAGCTCAAGAACAAGGATGAAGCCTCTGTCCGGGCATTGGTCGAAGGCGCCTATAAATATCTCGAACCGCATGATGGGATCGTGTATTTTTCTATTGGCCCACGCCACGCGGAATATCGCCGCGATGTCAACGATTTGACCTTCGATGTCGCTCTTACAATCGTCTTTGACTCCACAGCGGCGCAAGAAGCCTATCAAGTGACTGAGGCGCACAAGCAGTTCATTGCTGAACTTGAAGATAATTGGGCAAGCGTGAGAGTGTTCGATAGCCGCACGCAGGAACCCTAGAGCGCGGGGCGAGCTACTTCTTTTTCAGCGGTGGCTGTTTGCGGGTGAAGACCAGCTCCGTCTCACTCGAAGCGCTCGCGTCGTAGCGATATCCCTCAGCATCGAAGCCGCGCAGGTCGTCCGTCTTCTCGATCCGGTTTTCCATGATCCAGCGCGCCATCAGCCCGCGTGCGAATTTCACATGATACATCAGCCGCCGGGCTTCGCCGTCTTTGACATTGAGGAAGCTCGCCTCCATCACTTTGCCGGGCAAGGCATCGGTGTCGACGGCTTTGAAATACTCGTTGGAAGCGAGATTGACGATGGTGTCATCGCTATGTCCATCAAGGTCGCTCGCCAATTGCTCGCCAATCCGGCTGCCCCAAAAATCATAGAGCGATTTGCCGCGTGGGTTCGCGATCTTGGTGCCCATTTCAAGGCGATAGGGCTGGATCGCATCCATCGGGCGCAGCAGACCATAAAGGCCCGACAATATCCGCAAATGATCCTGCGCATAGGTGAGCGCATCGTCATCCATGCTCTTTGCCCCCAGCCCCCAATAGACATCGCCATCAAATGTAAGGCCGGCGGGCGTTGCCGAATTGCTGCGTCCGTCGAGATCAAACACCTTGAACCGCTCAGCATTTAGCTCGGCCAGATTGTCCGAAATATGCATAAGCTTTTTCAGGTCCGCTGCCGATTGTTTTTTCGCCACTGTCGCAATTTCGCGCGTATCTTGATCAAGCCGCGGCTGGGTGATTTCCAGCGCGGTTTTAGCCGTTTCAAGGTTGAGTTTTTTCGCTGGCGAAAGAAGGGTGATCATGGGCGATTTTCCTATGGGATGTTCGCAAGGATATCTGGTCGTTCGATCCTGTGTTTTCAAGCTGTTTGGTGACCGCATCCTTTGCACGCATCATCCTTGGCAATGCTGAGTGTGCGCATACCCGGTTTCATTCCGTCAAGGATATGAAGTTTGCCGAACTGGGGGTCGCCAAAGGCGCTGACGCCCTCGAGCAGAATACGCACCGCTTGCATCGCGGCAAAGCTGCCGGTCCATCCCGCCATTGCGCCCAGCATGCCATCCTCAGCGCAAGTGTCGCAATCTTCGGCATCAAAAGCATCGCCGACAAAGCAGCGATAGCACGGTTGTCCCACGAGATGCCCTGCGAAAGCGCCGACTTGGCCCTGAAAGCGCCCAACAGCGGCGGAAAGCAACGGCACGCGCTCAGCCACACAGGCGTCCGATACGGAAAGCCGAGTGGCGAAATTGTCAGTGCCGTCAAGGACTAAGTCTGTTCCTGCGATCAAATCGCCAACATTGTCAGCGGTGATTCGCTCATCAGAAATGGACACGTCCAGCGCATCATCAAAATTGGCGAGCCAGCGCCGCGCCGATGTCGCTTTACCGTGGCCGATATCACGGCTCGTGAAAATTGTCTGACGTTGCAAATTGCTGGCATCCACCACGTCATCATCGACTAGGGTGAAGCGGCCGATCCCGCTTGCGGAAAGATATTGAAGGGCAGGCGAGCCGATGCCCCCAAGCCCGATCACTGCGACATGCTTGCCCGCCAGCGCAACTTGGCCAGCGCCGCCAATCTCGGGCAGCACGATATGGCGTGCAAACCGGTCTAGGCGGGCGTCTGATAAAGGCGGCGAGGGCGCCTCAGAGGGTGGGGATAAAGCCATGGAAAGGCTGTTTATACAGAGTGGACGAAGCGTGGACAGCCCTGTTTAAAAGCTTGCGGATAAAGCGGGGTTAGCCTGCGCAAATTGTGTGGGTATTAACTTTCGAGCTGCCGCAAAAGACTGCGTACATCGCCGTCCATATCGGCATCGCGTTGGCGCAGGT
>CAZAIG010000053.1:6584-14366 GCA_964485135.1 uncultured Porphyrobacter sp.
TCCATATCGGCATCGCGTTGGCGCAGGTCTTCGATCAGGCGCACTGCGTGGATAACTGTCGAGTGATCGCGTCCGCCAAATTTC
Source organism: uncultured Porphyrobacter sp. (assembly GCA_964485135.1). Taxonomy (GTDB): domain Bacteria; phylum Pseudomonadota; class Alphaproteobacteria; order Sphingomonadales; family Sphingomonadaceae; genus Erythrobacter. The sequence goes on from CAZAIG010000053.1 coordinate 6,669, forward strand.
CTCCCAATCTCTGGATAACTGCGCGGAGTGAGCACTTTTGACAGATACATCGCGACTTGACGCGGACGCACAACGGCGCGCGCGCGGCGCTTCGATGACATTTCGCTGCGGTCGATTCGGTAAAACTGACAAACTGTACGCTGGATCTCATCAATCGTGATCCGGCGGCGGTTGGCCGAGAGGATATCGGTCAATTGCTCTTCAGCAAGATTGAGTGAAACCTCTTGGCCGGTCAGCTGCGCATAAGCGATGAGCTTGTTAAGGCCGCCGACCAGTTCGCGAACATTGCGCGTTATAGTGCGGGCAAGAAATTCAATCACATCGCCAGGCACTTCCAATGGCGCAAACCGCGAGAGTTTTGATTCCAGAATCTTGCGGCGCAGTTCAATATCGGCGGGCTGGATGTCAGCCACCAGACCCATCGACAGACGGCTGAGCAGGCGCGGCTCAACCCCGTCCAAAGCTTGCGGAGCGCGATCAGCGGCAAACACCAAACGCTTGCCCTCTGCCAGTAAAGCATCGATCGTATAAAGCAGCTCTTCCTGAGCGCTGGCCTTGCCGATGATGAATTGAATATCGTCTACCAGCAGCAGATCGAAACTGCGCAAACGCGCCTTAAATTCGATCATCTGGTTTTGTTTCAGCGCTTGGACAAACTCGACCATAAAGCGCTCTGCGCTGCAATAAAATATGCGCGCGCGGGGATGCGCGTTTAGATATGCGTGACCAATGGCATGAAGCAGATGCGTTTTGCCCTGTCCGGTTGCCGCTTTCAGATAGAGCGGCGAGAACTGTGGTTGTTCGGTGGCGGCCATGCGCTGCGCTGCGTTGCAGCCGAGCACATTGGTCTCACCGGTGACAAAGGCTGCAAAGGTCAGGGACGGATCAAGGCCAACCGAAGAGGTAAAGCCCGCCTCGCCAATCGTGCCTGCCGCAACCGCAATAGCGCTGGCATCATGTCCGTCATTAGCCGGGCGACGTCCATCGCCGAGGCGCAGTTCGGGCAGTTGACGGCGTCCAGGGTGCACTTGGATGCGTACTTTGCGCACTTCACTGCGCGCGATTTTCCACGCTAGCGACAAGCGGTCTTGAAACCGGTCGTTCACCCAGTTTGATGAAAATTCCGTTGGGAGGAAAAGATCGAGCGTTCCGGTTTCGGGATCCAATCCGCCAAGCTGGATAGGCTTGATCCATTGGCTGTGCAGCTGTTGGCCCAAATCTTTCCGCAGGCCCTGACTAATGTCGGACCAATCGGCAGCAAGATTCACGGCTTCTGCATCTTCCATCAAATCTTCATGACCCTTGTGCCGCTTCGCTTTCGTGCTGTCGTTATTTCGCGCCATCAGAACTGAAATTCCCATCCCCATTTCGCGAAAGTCCCGGCTTCGCGACAATTTTTAAACCCGCACGGCAGGCAAAGTTTCACCTCGTCCCAGAATCGCAATTCTGAGAATTTCCTGTCGTCCAAAAATGTAAAAGCGAAGCCGTTCCCGCGACTTGCTGAAAGGCTTTTAACGGCGGGTTTGCTTTTTTCGCAAGGGCAAGAACTGTAAAAAAAATGAAATAAAATTGTTGACTCGGGATAGAGCGCAGGTTTGCGTTTAAGATACTGTTTTTGATAGATAAAGCTGTCGAATGGCGCGCGAATCGCGGGAATCCCTAAGGTTTCTTGCTAAGTAGACTTGTTTGGCGTCCAAAAAAGAAAAGGGCCGCTCGCTTGGAGCAGCCCTTCAATCGCCGATCATGCAATCCGGCGTAACATTTGGAAGCGAATCAGAGAGCAGCGACTCGCTTTGAAAGACGCGACATTTTGCGTGCGACTGTGTTCTTATGAAACACGCCGCGTGCCACACCGCGTGCCAATTCAGGTTGGGCGGCTCGCAAAGCTTCTTGTGCAGCGGCTTTGTCACCGCCTTCGATGGCTGTCTCGACCTTCTTGACGAAGCCGCGAATGCGGCTGACGCGCGCCGTGTTGATTTCGGCGCGGCGGTTGTTGCGGCGGATGCGCTTACGAGCTTGCGGCGTATTGGCCATGTTTGTCCTTCTTTTGAGCAGCGATTTGCGCCGCCCATTACGTTTGAATCAGAATCAAGAAAAACGGCGTTCTACCGCCGGAAAGAGGCGCACATAGGGCTGACCGCTGGGAAGGTCAAGAAAATGCTGTCCCGGACCGCTTTAGGGAGCCAGCTTCCGGCTTCTATTTCTGGCAGCGCGGGCAATACCATGTGCTGCGCCCGCCCTGCTGGATGCGCCGGATGGTTCCGCCATCACCATTGGGGCATGCTTCTCCATCGCGGCTGTACACATCGAATCGCGTCGCGAAATAGCCCAATTCACCATCGGGCGCGGCATAGTCGCGCAGGGATGATCCCCCGTCTCTGATCGATTGGGTCAACACTTCTTCGATGTGCGGCACCAGACGCTCTAATTGCTGGCGGGTGACCTTGCCGCCTTTCTTAAGTGGATGAATGCCAGCGCGAAACAAAGCTTCGCAGACATAGATATTGCCAAGGCCGCATACGACCGTTTGATCAAGCAGGCAGAGTTTAATTGCCTGCGCCCGCCCTTTCAGCGCGGATTTGAGATATTTGGCGGTCAAATCGGGTCCGAGTGGTTCAGGGCCGAGACTGGCAAAGGGTGGCCAATCATCGAGCGCCTCTGTCGCTATCAAGTCGACCGAACCAAACCGGCGCGGATCACACAGCGCAAACTGATGGTCCGCTGTCTCCATCACCATATGATCGTGCTTTTCTGGCTCGCTTGGATCGATCCGCCAGCGCCCGCTCATGCCCAGATGAAAGACAACCGTCTGTTCGCGGTCCAAATGTATGAGGCCATACTTTGCGCGCCGCGACAGGCCAGTGACCCGAGCGCCAGTCATCACTTGCACCAGTTCGGGCGGGAAAGGTCGGCGCAAATTTGGGCGGTTTAGCTGCACCCGAGTGATCACTTCGCCGTCCAAAAATTGCGCAAGGCCGCGAACGGTGGTTTCAACTTCGGGTAGCTCTGGCATAAGGCAGCCTTTAACAAGCTTTGCTCCCCCATGAAACTTCCCTAAGGCGCTATTCCCATGAGTAAGTCTGTTTCCTTCGGCTATGAAAATGTCGCTCCAGAAGATCACACCCGCCGGGTTGGCGATGTGTTTTCCAGCGTTGCCAGCAAATATGACATTATGAATGACGCGATGTCGGGCGGGATGCACCGCGTTTGGAAAGACCGCTTTGTGCGCCGAGTGAAGCCGCAACCGGGGGAGGCGATCCTCGATATGGCGGGCGGCACTGGCGATATCGCGTTTCGGATGGCGGACAAGGGCGCTGAAATTGTGGTCGCCGATATCAATCAGGATATGCTCGATGTAGGCGTTGAGCGCGCCGTGGAGCGCGGTCTCGATAGCCTGGTGTGGTCTTGTCAGAATGCGGAAAAGCTAACCTATCCGGCCAGCACGTTCGATGCCTACACAATCGTGTTCGGCATTCGCAATGTCACCGATATTCCTGCCGCTTTGCGAGAAGCGCACCGCGTGCTGAAACCGGGCGGACGGTTTTTCTGCATGGAGTTTTCGACCACGCAGTGGCCGGGCTTCAAAGAGATATATGATGTCTATTCGCACAAGATCATGCCGCAAATGGGCAAGATGATCGCAGGTGACGAGGAGTCCTATCGCTATCTTGCCGAGTCGATCCGCCGCTTTCCTGAAATGCCGGTGTTTGAGGGGATGATACGCGAAGCTGGCTTTGAGAATACGCGGGTTGAGGCGATCTTTGGCGGCGCGGTCGCGATCCATTCAGGATGGAAAATTTAAGCGCGTGACCCGGCCGATCACCCATATTTTCCGGCTCCTGAGATGGGGGCGGACGCTGGCCAAGCATGGCGCGCTTCGCGGGATTGAGAGCGATCCCAACACGCCGCCGCCGGTGAAGCGGCTGGCGCGGATTGCGCGGCTGGGAACGTTCCAGCCTAAGGAGCCCAATTACGCCGAAGCTTTTCGCGCGATTGGGCCAGCAGCAGTTAAGCTTGGCCAATCGCTCGCCACGCGGCCCGATCTGGTGGGAGAGGATGCTGCGCACAATCTTTTGTCCCTTCAAGATGCATTGCCGCCCGTTCCTTTCGCTGAAATTGAGGCGCAGATCGCTGCCACTTTTGATGCGCCGATTGAAACGCTGTTTTCCTCGATTGACGAAGAGCCAGTGGGCGCTGCGTCGATTGCGCAGGTCCACCGCGCTGTCACCAGCGAGGGGCGCGATGTTGCAGTGAAAGTCCTGCGCCCCGGCATTCGCGAACGCTTTGCCAAGGATATTGACACATATGAGTGGGCAGCAGCGCATTTGGAGGCGATGGGGGGCGAGGCCGTGCGGCTGCGCCCAGCGCTGACAATTGCCAACTTCAAACGCTGGACCATGCGCGAATTGGATTTGCGTCGCGAGGCGGCGTCAGCATCAGAGTTGTCGGACAATATGGCGGGATTTGAGCGGTTCCGTGTGCCCGATATTGACTGGGACCGCACCAATGGCCGGGTAATGACGGTCGAATGGGTCGATGGCATCAAGATCAGCAAGATCGATGAGCTGAAAGCGCGCGGCCATGATCTTGATGAAATGGCAAAGCGGCTGGTGCTTTCCTTCCTAACCCAAGCGATCAGCGGCGGATATTTTCATGCCGACATGCATCAGGGCAATCTCTTTGTCGAAGATGACGGAACAATCGTGGCGATTGATTTTGGCATTATGGGCCGGATTGATCGGCGCGCGCGGATGTGGCTGGCAGAGATACTCTACGGCCTTACCACGGGCAATTATCAGCGTGTGGCCGAGATCCATTTTGAAGCGAAATATGTGCCTAGCTATCATGATGTGGGCGAGTTTGCCACGGCGCTGCGCGCTGTGGGTGAGCCCATGCGCGGCAAGCCAGTGGATGAGCTTTCCGTAGGGCAAATGCTCGATGGGCTTTTCGCGATCACCCGCGATTTCGATATGCAAACACAGCCGCATCTGCTGCTGCTGCAAAAGACAATGGTGATGGTTGAAGGGATCGCGACCCAGCTCAATCCTCAGATCAATATGTGGGACACGTCTGGCCCTTATGTGAAGAGCTGGATCCGTGATGAGCTGGGACCGGAAGCGGCGATTGCTGACCGGATCAAAGAAGATGCCGACACGTTTTTACGCATCCCATCGCTCGTTCGCCGGTTGGAGGAGCAGTTCCCCGATCCCGGCGGAGCGCCGCCGCCAGCACCTTTGCCCGATATTCCGCTGATGTGGGAAAAACGAGAGGGCAAAACGCAGCGCGGTTGGCTGGGGTATCTGGCCGCGGGCGGGATTGGTGCCGTTGCGCTGTTCGCACTGCAAACTATCGGCTGGATCGGCTGAACCTTCACCAAAGAAAAAGGCCCCCACGGGGTTTCCCGCAGAGGCCTTTCATTCGCTGAACTAGGATTGAGTTTAGCTAAAACTGCATTCAAATTACTCAGGCGCGTAGGGAAGCGATGAGTGGTGCAGGTTGATCTTCAGATTACCTTCTGCATCCGGGACATAGCCAAAGGTGTATTCAACCTTGGTTTCTTCGCCATCTGGTCCGGTGAAGTAATAATTGCCCATGGCCATGGCCGAATCGCTGTCTGTGTAAACAGCGTTGTTCTCCCAACGAACATCGGTCCAGCCCTTGATGGCAAAGCCGGTGTCTTCGGTGCCTTCTGCGCCGATAAAGTAATTCAGCGCTTCGTCAAAGTTCTCGCGGAACTGATCATCGGCAGCCAAGGTTGGCTTGAACATAACGGCCGTATCATCACCGTATGCATACAGCGTGTTGATGTGCTCGGTTGCGCGGGCTTTAAAGTCACCTTCGTCAGTGTGGGTTTTGGCGATGGCAACAATGCCTTCGCCCCATGCTTTTTGCGCGTCGAGCACAGTTTGCTCAGTGATTTCAGTTGCGCCTTCGCCAGCGTCGTCTGCATTCGCAGTTTCACCGCATGCGGACACGGCCAATGCGCCAGTCACCAATGCTGATACAAAAGCAGTCTTCTTAAGCGTAGTTTTCATTTGTTCTCTACTCCAGTTGAATTCTGTTGGATTAACGAAGCGCAAACCCCTTGGTTCCCAACTTTTCGGCCTTTTGATTCGAGCATTGTGGTCAATCATGAACGAGGCGCTTTTGGAGAAAATTCGGGCAAATGCTTGGATGCGGCGCGGTGACGCGCTAGGCATACCGAAGGTTGCAGGGCCACTGCTGCTGTTTGGATGAGGACCCTCAATGAGCTTCAAGATCCTCCTGATCGTTGGCGGCGGTATCGCGGCCTATAAATCATGCGAATTGGTGCGCCAGATCCGCAAAGGGGGCGGGGATGTCACTTGCGTTGTGACAGGTGGCGGGCAGCAATTTGTGACGCCGATGACGTTGGCTGCCCTCTCTGAAAATCAGGTCTACACCAGCCTGTTCGACCTTAAGAATGAAGCTGAGATGGGCCATATCCAATTGAGCCGAGAGGCAGATTTAGTCGTCGTTTGTCCGGCGACAGCGGATATGATGGCAAAGATGGCGGCCGGCATTGCTGATGATCTGGCGACCACTTTGATCCTTGCGACGGATAAGCCGGTGATGGCCGTGCCAGCGATGAATGTGCGGATGTGGGAGCATGCTGCAACCCAGCGCAATGTAGGGCTATTGCGCGATGCGGGCGTGCATGTGCTGCACCCCGATGAGGGTGCGATGGCATGCGGCGAATTTGGTTATGGCCGCTTGCCCGAACCAGAGGCGATTTGGGCCGCGATTGCCGAGCAGTTGGGTGTTGCGAGCGGGACAGCTGCTGTCACTTCAAATGCTCTGGCTTCAGAGGCGCTTGAACCCGAAGCGGAAGTCGAGACTGACGAGAAGAGCGGCGGGGCGCTGGGAGGATTGCTGTCGGCGATCATACCGCGCTCGACCCCAAAGCGCTCTGCCGAAGAGATCGAAGCGGAATATTGTGAAGCGCCCCAGAATGCGCCTGATGAAGGCGCGGCAGAAGCCGAAGCTGAACTGGCAGTCCCTGATCCAAGTAGTCCATTGCTAGCGACCAAAGGCACCGCTGGCTCTGCCCCGCCGACCGATCCAGATGCGATCAATCACGAAATGAAGGACGGTTCCGCCGCACCTGAACCGATTGCCGGCGACAATCAGCCGGTCCGCGTTGCAGAAGCGCTGGATGATGTGACCGGCGGGGTAGGGGTGGCGATACCCGCCGAACATACGCCGCTTGAAGGCAAGCATATGCTCGTCACCGCCGGACCGACTTGGGAAGCAATTGATCCGGTAAGATACATCGGAAATAGATCTTCGGGTCGCCAAGGCTTCTCTATCGCTGCGGCTGCAGCCGCAATGGGCGCAAAAGTTACTTTGGTCGCTGGGCCAGTTTCACTGCAAACGCCAGCCGGTGTTGACCGGATCGATGTCGAAAGCGCGGCGCAGATGCAGGATGCCGTTAGAGCGTCGCTGCCTGCCGATATCGCAGTGATGGTAGCGGCCGTTGCGGATTGGAAGCCGAAGGAATTCACTGATGAAAAGATCAAGAAACGCGGCTCGGCCCCGCCTGCGCTGATGCTGACCGAAAACCCCGATATCCTCGCCAATCTTTCCGCTTCTGAAAAGCGGCCCAAACTGCTGATTGGCTTTGCTGCGGAAACCAATGATGTGCTGAAACACGCTGCGGCCAAGCGCAAGCGCAAGGGC
>CAZAIG010000054.1:0-14020 GCA_964485135.1 uncultured Porphyrobacter sp.
TACAAAACTTCAAATGCAAACTGAAATCAATCCACCTCGGCAGCTTGGCTCTGCAACTGCACGTAGTTTTCCAGTCCCATGTTTTTGATCATATCAAACTGGGTCTCAAGGAAATCGACGTGCTCTTCCTCATTATCAAGGATCATGGCAAACAGATCGCGGCTGACATAGTCGCGCACGCTTTCGCAATACTCGACCGCATCACGCAGAAGGGGGATCGCGTCTTCCTCTAGCTTCATATCCGCTTCGAGGATCTCTTTGACGCTTTCGCCTACGCGAAGGTTATGGATCGCCTGAAAATTGGGAAGGCCATTGAGGAACAGGACACGCTCAGCAAGCTTGTCCGCATGCTCCATCTCTTCAATGGACTCTTTGCGCTCATAAGCGGCGAGCTTGGTCACGCCCCAATCGTCCAGCACACGGTAATGCAGCCAATATTGATTGATCGCGGTCAGCTCGTTGGTGAGCGCCTTGTTCAAGAATTCGATGACTTTGGGATCGCCCTTCATGGGGGAAGCTCCTGATAATTGCGGGGTTCAATTTGTTGAGCCGCATATGCGAACTTTCTGCGCATAAAACAAGGGGCGGACATCCCAAAAATGGCGGAATTCCGCCATTTGCGAGCGATTTTCAGTAGCTGTTTAAAAGAGTGATTTTGCCGCTTATTCGGCTGGCTCGAGGCTCAATTCGCGGGTTTCGTCGATGATCGCATTGGCTTGATCTAAGCATTGGCCGCAGTTGGGGCGCTTACCCAGTTTGGCGTAGATTGCTTCTGCATCGCCCAGATTTCCGCAAGCTGCATTGCGCAGTTCGCTTTCCCTGATGGCGTTGCAAATACACACAAACATGCGTGACGAAGCTCCTTGCGACTGATTCGCAATTGCCAAGATATGCGAATTATTCTCAATAGCAAGCGCTTTTTTGACCCTTTTTCAGGGTTTTGCAGCCCTTAGTCACCGCAAAAAAGTTCAAAAAAATTTGAGAAAAATTCTGATCAGCGCCTCATCGGGAACATTTTTCCATAGGTAAGGCAGCGCCACAACCATTCGAGCGGGCCGTAACGAAAGCGTTCAAGCCATGGTTTTGACCAAATCAGCATGAAGATACAGGTCACAAAAGCCACGCAGTAGAGCTGCGGACGGTTCAACTCTCCAAATAATCCCCCTGCCCATCCGTGAAAGACGAAGAGCATGAGGATCGACGTACCGAGGTAATTGGTGAAAGCGGCTCTGCCTGCGGCCCTCACGCGGTCACCAAACCAACCGTTGGCGCGCGGTGCATAGACCACCAGCAATGCCGCCATGCCCAAAGCCATCGGTAATTGCGCAAAGGTTGATGTCCCGATCAAAGAAAGGTTCGTCGCGTAGAAGCTAAAGCCTTGCTCCTTGGTCCAAAGCCCAATCGCCAAAGCCAAAGCGCCGCCTCCAATGAGCCCAGCCCAGCCCCAAAGCTGCATCTTCTTTCGGTCATATTGCCCGCTGAAAAACCCCGTCCGGTATAGCGCCATCCCAATCAAAATCAGCGGAAAGGTCTCGACCGACATTTGGAGCCAAGCCCAAATTGGATCGAACAAATGCCCATCCGGGCTCAAATTATGCGCGACCAAACCGGCGTAATCACCCGATTGCTTGAGCGCTGTTTCTTCCGCAGCTGCGGCCAATTCATCGGCTTTCAAAGACGAAAACTCTGCCTGTTGCTGCTCTAGCTCCGGATCGAATGACGCATCCATTTGCGCAAACATGAGCATTGAGGCGAACAGAGCAGAGTACATCACCCCGCCAATGAAAAAGAGCAGGCCGCCCAGCACAAATTTGCCCAGCGGTTTCATAGCAATGCAGAGCAACCCGAACAGGCCCCAAACCGCGTAGCCAGTCAAAATGTCGCCTTTCCAAATGAAGAAAAAGTGGAAGAGGCCAAATACTAAAAGGATAAGCAATCGTTTCACTTGGAGCCAGCGCGATGCCCCGCGCGCCCATGCGCGTTCCATGAACAAATAAAGCCCCGCTCCGAAAAGGATCGTGAACAATGCGCGCATCTTGCCATCGATGATCACAAACTGCGCGACCCACATCCAACCTGTAGGATCGCCAGAGGGGACATTAAACGCATCTGGGTACATGTACGCTGCCATCGGCTGTCCAAAGCCGATGATATTGGCCCATAGGATACCCATCACGGCAAGTCCGCGAATGAAGTCCAGACTATCAATACGATCGGTCAGATTTGCTGGAGCAATAGGTTCCGCAGTGTCCGTGCCAACTTGATCGCTCATAGTTTCTCCCACCCTAGAGTACGGGAGTTTTCTAACAGCAATCGGAGCTAAGGAAAGGCGCTATTCCATCAACGCTTGATCCTCAGCGATCAAAGACTAGCGTGTAACAAGACAGCTATTGCCCGCAGCTTTCAAACGCGCGCACGCGCGATTGGCCTGCGCTCGGCTTGCAAAGCCGCCCGCTTGCAAACGGGTGATGCGGCCCGATGGAACGAGCACTTTCTTAGAGCCCGACAATGCGCTGGTTCCGGAAAGCTTGTTCCACATCCGGTCAGCGTTCGAGCGGACGCCAAACGCGCCAAGCTGAACTTTCCACGGTCCGCCGGTTGCCGACAGGTTGGAAGCCGCCGACGCAGCGGGTCTGCGTGTTGGCCGCGTTGACGCCGCCACGGCAGGTGCCGCTACGCTGGGCCGGGCAATAGTCGGGCTTGGTGCAGTGACCGCTGCGGGAGCAGGATCGGGAAGAGAGGCAACAACAACCGGTGCGCTGGGCGTGGGATTAGATGCTGCGACTGGCACCGAAGGCAAGGGCTGCGCTACGCGAGCGCCCGATGGCACCGACGGATTGGTGGGGCCGTTGCCGAGCGCAATCGACGCGAGCTGAGAGGCGCGACGTGCATCGCTTTCTTGCTTTATTTGCTGCGCCAGAACTTGTGCCTCTTGACGTTGCTCAAACGGGACATACTCGTCCATCTTGGCCATTGCGCCCGATGCTTGAGGCAAACCTGCTGAGTTTGCTAAGGTTAGCAAGGCATAGGCCCGCGTCCAGTCCTTTTCCGCATGGTCAGCGTTAAAATGCGCCAGACCCAGCACATATTGCGCGCGCGGATCACCGCGCCCTGCCGCGTCTTTAATGTAGGGCATAGCCTCTTTTCGGGAACCCTGTTGGAAAAGTAGCAGGCCGTAGTTGTCCGCTGCCTTCAAATGCCCTTGCTGTGCTGCTTGCGCGTAAAGATCGCGCGCCCGGTCAATGTCGGCATCAACGCCGCGTCCAAGCCGGTACGCCTGCGCAAGGTTGAATTGAGCATCGGCATCACCGCTTGCTGCTGGTCCCTGCCATTCGGCGACAGCGCGCGAATAATTGCCTTGCGACCATGCATCGACGCCTGCCTTTACGTCGGCAGCGGCCGGTACAGCAGTAAGAGCGCCGCCCATCGCAGCCAATCCCATAACCAAGCCCAAGCGTTTCATGTCGTAACTTTCCTTGTTCTTATCTTCCACATGTCTTGCGACAAAAATTTATAATGCATCTATCTGATGCTTTGTGACTGGAAGCTGACCAGCCAATAATGGCAGATTAGCGTGCTTATGGTTAATGCACAGTTAGGCATAAGCTGGCGAGATGCCCAAATTCGGCCTCTTTTGTCCACAATCTTATTAACTCTAAATTAGTTGTATCCTGCCATCCCCTCCAGCGGAAGCCGTTTTTGCGGCATGTTTTTCGGTCTATCCACAGGGGGCCAAGCGTTGCGAGTATTAGCACTAGCGTCACAGAAGGGCGGATCAGGCAAAACAACTTTGTCTGGGCACCTGGCTGTTCAAGCACAAAGAGCGGGCGCAGGTCCGGTCGTGCTGATTGATATCGACCCGCAAGGTTCAACCGCCGACTGGTGGAACGAGCGCGAAGCCGAATATCCTGCCTTTGCCCAAACCACAGTTGCACGGCTCGCCAGCGATTTGCAGGTTCTTCGCCAGCAAGGCTTCAAACTCGCTGTGATCGATACGCCTCCAGCTATTACAATGGCGATCCAATCTGTGATCGGTGTAGCTGAATTGATCGTTGTTCCTACCCGCCCTAGCCCGCATGATCTCCGCGCAGTGGGCGCAACAGTTGATCTGTGCGAACGCGCAGGCAAGCCTTTGGTCTTCGTCGTGAATGGCGCAACACCCAAAGCTAAGATCACTTCAGAAGCCGCCGTTGCTCTGTCACAGCACGGCACGGTTGCGCCAATCACTCTGCATCATCGCACAGATTTTGCGGCAGCCATGATCGATGGCCGCACGGTAATGGAAGTGAATGAGAATAGCCGCAGCTCAGCCGAAGTCGCTGCATTGTGGAACTATATTTCTGACCGGCTGGAAAAGAACTTCCGCCGCACAGTCTTCACAGCACCCGGTGCGGGCGCTCAGGCGCCTGGTTTGCACCGTCCAACTGGTGGTTTCGGCCGCCGGGTCGCTCAGTAAGGATAGGCTGCAAGCACAATGTCAGAACCCAGCTTCGCCTCTCTCAACCCTGCATTGCTCGCCCGTAAAGGCGGCGCCAAACCGGCTATGCGCCGGCAATTTGGTGCATCCGGCGCTAACCCGCCGCAAGCTGGCAGTGACTTGGAAGATTTGGGCTGGAACGACTTGGGAGCAGAGCAATCTCCTGAGGCGCAAGACTCTGGCGAACAGGCAGAAGTGGTCGCGATTGCGCAAGACGCCGTTTCTCCCGCAATTGAACCCACATCTCCTGCACGTGAGCAGCAAGAGGAAATCGCTGCCAGGATCGAAAAAGCAGCGAAAAAACCCGCTCACTCAAAAGGCAAACGCGCTGCCTTCACATTGCGCCTTGATCCAGACCGGCACCTGAAATTGCGCCTCGCAGCGACCATTCACGGCGTCAGCGCGCAGAAACTCGTCACGCAGGCGCTCGATGCGCAGCTTGCCGAAATCGAAGATCTCGAAACCCTCACTGCCAAAATCAAACGCAAGTGAGAATGAAACCATGAACCGCAAACACACAAGAATGACTGAAGACCCAAGGGGAACTCACATGAGCAAGACAACACGCAATAAGCCAATGATTGGCCTAGCGATGACTACGGCGCTGGCTGGTGTCGCGTTGAGCGGTTGCAGCACGCTGTCATCAAGAGCCGGTCAGATTTTCCTCACCGAGGCACAAGTAGCATTGGCTAACCACTCAGCGAAATCCAAGCGCGCTAAGGCCCAAACGGGTCTTGAGATTGCAGAAGCTGCTGTCGAAGCTGAGCCGCGTAATGCGCAAAATCGTGCGTTGCTTGGTGCATCCTACATGAAAGAGGGGCGCTTCCAATCCGCAGCGACCAGTTTTGGTGATGCGATCGCGCTCGGCAATACGGATGCGCGTACGATCCTAAGCTATGCTTTGGCTGAGACAGCGAACGGCAATAATGCAGCGGCTCTTGCCGCTTTGAAAGAACATCGCGGTTCAATTGATGATGCCGATCTTGGTCTCGCTTACGCTTTGGCGGGCGAGCCGGCGCGCGGTGTGCATGTGCTAAGCAATGCGGTTCGCAATGGCCAGTCCGATGCAAAAACGCGTCAGAACCTAGCCTATGCTTATGCGCTACAAGGAAATTGGCGCGCTGCTCGCTTGATGGCAGCAGAAGATGTTCCAGCCGATCAGCTCAATGAACGGATTGCCGAATGGGCTGCCAATATCGGTCCGCAAGCCTATCAAACACGCGTCGCCAAACTGCTGAACGTCACGCCATCGCGTGATGAGGGACAGCCTGCGCATCTTGCGCTGAGCGGCGCTGAAAGCCCTGTGCGTATGGCAACTGCGCCTGCACCGGCTGCCAATGCCTTTACGGAGAATGGCGAGCTAGCACCGATTTCTGCTCAAGCGCCAGAGTCTGCGCCTGCATCAGGTCCAATTATGGCGAGGTCTGCACCCGCTGCCGTCCCAGCCGCTGCTAAAGCTCCAGCTCCGGTTGTAGCTGAAAAGGCGAAAGCAGAACCAAAACGCCCCGCTCGCTTTGCTGCAGCTTTTGGATCGCCAGCTGCCAAACCATCTGCGCGCACTCCAAATCAGCGCAAGCGCTATGTTTCAAACCCAGTGGTTCAGAAACTGCCGGCCAATTACAGCCAAGCGAAAACGCCGACGCGTGTTGCACAAGCACCGGTTGCAAGGGCTCCGGCCGCTAAGCCAGCTATGGCGCAAAACACACAGCAACGCCGCATGGTATCGACCACTGCAACGCCGCGGATCGAGACCACAGGCACGCATCTCGTACAGCTGGGCAGTTTTACCAATCGCGCAGTGGCTGAGGCTGCTTCGAAGAAACTCCAGCAACGCTATTCGCAGCTGAAAGGCCGCGACATGGTGATCACTGAGGCCCGCGTAAAAGGCAAAACCTATTGGCGTGTTGCCGCTGCTGGCTTTGGCCAAGGCAGCGCGAAATCTGCATGCAGCTCGCTTAAGCGTAAAGGTCTGGGCTGCTTTGCCTATTCTGCCGCGCGCAAATTGCCGGGCGCAGTTGATAAAGGCGTTCGCATCGCTGCGCGCTAATCGCGCATCATTCTCAAGAATATCAGCAAGACTGCCCTCGGTGATCACTAGATTGCCGGGGGCACTTTTTTGCGCAACCTTTTACAGCTCGATCGCTGCGCCGCCTTTAAACAAGCCAGTCACTCGGCCTTGCGCTGGTTGACCATCGAAAGGCGTATTGCCTGCTGCCGCTGCCATCTTGCTACTGTCGATGATCCATGGCTTTTCCGGATCGATCAGCGCAATGTCGGCTTCATAGCCGGTCACGATTGCGCCTGCATTCACCCCCAATAGCTGCGCCGGATTGGTCGAAAGCAATGCAAACATATGCGGCATGGTGATCACATCATCGCGCACCAATGTCAGCGCCATGGCCAGCAGAGTTTCTGCCCCTGCCATACCCGCCTCAGCATCGGCGAAAGGCAGCCGTTTGTCCTCTGGTCCGCGCGGGTCGTGCCCGGATGCGATCACATCAATCACCCCTTCGCCAATAGCGGCGACCACCGCCTGCCGGTCCGCTTCATTGCGCAAAGGAGGAGATAGGCGAGCAAAGGTGCGAAATTCGGCTGTGGCAAGATCAGACAACATGAAATGCGCAGGGGTAACGCCAGCAGTGACATTCACTCCGCGCGCTTTGGCAGAGCGAACCAGATCAAGCCCCGCAGCGGTGGTGACTTGGCGGATGTGAAGGCGCGCGCCAGACATTTCTGACAGCGCAATATCGCGGGCAATCGCCAATGCTTCGGCCTCCGCTGGCGCGCTGGGCAGGCCAAGGCGCGTCGCCATTTCGCCTGCTGTTGCTGCTGCTTCACCGGCAAGCCCAGCATCCTCTGCATGGCTCACAACTACCAGATCGAGCATGGCGGCATATTGCATCAACCGCAGCATTGCTCCGCTATCCGCGATCCAGCACCGTCCGGTGGCGACGCCGCGTGCACCAGCTTCTTTCATCAGGCCAAGCTCGGCAAGCTCCTCTCCCGCTAGCCCAACCGTCGCGGCGGCCAAAGGATGCACCCAAAGATCAGGCTTGCCGCTTTTTGCGATGTAGCTGACCCGGCTTGGCAAATCGAGCGGCGGTGATTGATCGGGCATCAAAGCCGCTCTGGTTATTCCGCCAAAATGGAAAGCAGGCTTATCAATCGCAAAGACACCCAGATCGACAAGACCAGGCGCGATAAGCTGCCCTTTGGCATCGACGATGGTATCTGTGTCTTGAGCCGCCACGTCACCGATTTGGGTAATCACGCCGCCTTCTGCGCGTACTCCGCCCGGTTGAATGCCGTCTGCGGTGACCAACTGGCCGCCTGTGATCGTCAGCGCGCTCATGACTCTGCCTCCCAACCGGCGACATTGCGGGCCGTTCGCGTGACAATATCAAGGCAGGCCATACGGATCGCGACCCCCATTTCCACCTGGGCAGTGATGATCGATCGGTCGAGCATGTCGGCCACATCGCTATCAATTTCTACCCCGCGGTTCATCGGGCCGGGATGCATCACGAGGGCACCGGGCGCACAGCGATTCAAGCGCTCCTGCGTTAGACCGTAGAGGTGATGATACTCGCGCTCAGAAGGGATGAATTGTCCTTGCATCCGCTCGGTCTGAAGCCGCAGCATCATGACCACATCACTGCCCTTTAGGGCTGCATCAAAATCGTAAAACGGCTGCGCACCCATCGCCTCGACCCCCGCTGGCATCAAAGCTGGCGGCGCGCAAAGGCGCACGCTCGCGCCCATGGCTTGCAGGCACAGGATATTGGAGCGCGCCACGCGGCTGTGCAGAATATCGCCGCAGATCGTGATCGTCATGCCGGTGAAATCTTCGCCTGCCTCGCCGCGCTGCCTCAACGCATGGCGCAAGGCCAGCGCATCAAGTAGAGCCTGCGTAGGGTGTTCATGTTGACCGTCGCCAGCGTTCAGGACCGGACAATCGACTTTGCTGGCGATCAGATCCACCGCCCCGCTCGACCCGTGCCGGATCACAATTGCATCGGCGCGCATCGCGTTCAATGTGATCGCTGTATCAATCAGCGTTTCACCCTTTTTCACTGAACTTTGCGCGGCATGCATATTCACAACGTCCGCCCCCAGCCGCTTTCCCGCAATCTCAAAACTCAGCAGCGTGCGCGTGGAATTTTCGAAAAAGGCGTTGATGACAGTAAGACCCGACAACGTATCAGTGTGCTTATCCGATTGCCGGTTCAGCGCCACCCAACGCTCGGCGCTGTCAAGAAGATAGAGGATTTCATGGCGTTCCAATTGCGAGATACCCAGCAGATCGCGGTGCGGAAAGGCTAGGCGCCCATGCGGGTAACGTCCGCCAAACTCCGGTTCGGCTGCGCTTGAGGTGTCTGCAGATGTCATTAAAGCCAAGCCTCTAGTCGAGCTCTATCCTACGCTCAACCCTTTCCTTTACCCCAGCCGTTGGAATGTGCGGGCTTTGTCCCTATCTTAGCTCGAAGCATATCGTTTTAGGGGCCATCGGTAATGAGTTTTGCGGGCAAAATCTGGCGTTTTCTAGTGGGTGTCAAAGACGCGCTGGCTTTGTTGTTTCTGCTGCTCTTTTTCGTGACATTGTTCGCGGTTTTGTCCTCGCGGCCTAACCCCGGCGCGGTGCAGGACGGTGCGCTGCTGCTCGATCTGGATGGCTATGTTGTGGAAGAGCGATCCGTTGTCGACCCGCTTGATGCGCTCTTAAGCCAGCAAGCCCCGATTGGCGAATACCCCGTTCACACACTTGTCCATGCTTTGGAAACTGCCGCAAGTGACGACCGCATCAATGTCGTCGCGCTTGACTTGTCTCGCTTTATGGGCGGCGGCCAAGTTCAATTGCAAGCGGTCGGCGCAGCGCTGGATACAGTGCGCAAGGCGGAAAAGCCAGTCATTGCCTACGCGTTTGGCTATGCAGACGATGGGATCATGCTGGCCTCGCACGCCAGCGAAGTTTGGCTCGATCCACTGGGCGGCGCGATTGTCGCGGGCCCCGGCGGTGAGCAGCTCTATTTTGCGGACCTGCTCGAAAGACTGAAAGTGGATGCCAAGGTTTACCGCGTCGGCACATACAAATCGGCGGTTGAGCCTTACATCCGCTCTGACATGTCAGACGCCAGCCGAGAGAACTACGCAGCGCTTTACGGATCGCTATGGGATGAATGGAAAGCGCATGTCAAAAAAGCGCGGCCCAAAATCGATCTTGACCTGACTACCCAAGATCCTGCTGCCTGGGTTGAAGCATCTGGCGGCGATCTGGCAGAGGCCGCCTTGGCCGCAGGGATGGTGGATAAATTGGGCACGCGCGTAGAATGGGGCGAGCGGATTGCAGAAATTGCGGGTGAGGATAGTCTCGATGAAAGCCCGGGTGCTTTTGCCGCTACTGAGCTAGAGCCGTGGTTGGCGGACAATTCCCCTGACACATCAGGTGAGGCGATTGGCGTCGTCACCGTCGCTGGTGAGATTGTCGACGGGCAGGCTGGCCCCGGCACCGCGGGCGGCGACCGGATAGCAGAATTGCTCGACGATGCGTTGGAGGACGATTTGAAAGCGCTCGTCGTGCGGGTGAACTCTCCGGGAGGATCAGTCACAGCATCAGAGGCCATTCGCGAGGCGATCCTGCGCCACAAGGCCGCCAATGACATTCCCATCGCTGTATCCTTTGGCAATGTCGCGGCCAGCGGAGGATATTGGGTGGCAACAGCGGGCGACCGTATCTTTGCAGAGCCTGAGACGATTACCGGCTCCATCGGCATCTTCGCTGTTCTGCCAACATTTGAGCGCGCCGCTGCTGATTGGGGCGTCAATTCAGACGGATACCGCACCACGCCATTGTCTGGTCAGCCCGATCTCATCGGCGGATTTACACCGGAAGTGGATGCGATCCTTCAAGCGAACGTTGAAAACGGATACAGCGATTTCATTGAACTGGTTGGAAAGGCGCGCGGCAAAACGCCCGCTCAAATCGACGAGATTGGGCAGGGACGCGTGTGGGATGGCGGCACAGCCCGCCAGCTGGGTCTGGTCGATCAATTCGGCGGTTTGGAAGATGCGCTGGAATGGGCCGCCAAAGAAGCAGGGCTTGAGGGCGGAGATTGGCATGCAAAGCGGCTTGGCGGTGATGTCGATCCCTATCAATCCGTACTCAGCCAAATCCTATCAGGCAGCGTAGGAGACAGCAGCAGCGAGCGGGTCAATGGCGACATGTTCACCTTTGCCGCGCGCAGTCAGGCGCAGCTCTCATCAAGGCTGCTCGCTGATCTCAATCGGATTACTTCAGCGAAAGGGATGCAGGCGTACTGCCTGGAGTGCCCTTCCACTGTTGGACTGCGCGTTAGCCCAGCGAAGCAGGCGAACTGGTGGCAGGCGGCCAGCGCGTTCTTTTCGCGCTGACCACCTGCTCTGGAAGTTCTAGAACCGCCCGCTAATCGCGAAGCGCGCATTGATCGGCGCGCCAACGCTTGCCTGATGCGTGCTGTGCGAATTGGGGAAGTAAAGCTCATCAAGCGCATTTTCCAAATTCACCTGCAGGCGCAGATTGTCCGAAATATCGTAATAGGCTGACGCATCGACGCGGATGTAGCTTGGCAGGAACGCTGTATTGCCATTGTTGATGAAGCTTTCGTCCTGATAGGTGAAGCCCATGCCAAAGCCGAAACGATCGGTGATTTCATACGCATTCCAGATCGACAGCATGTGCTCTGGCAATTCGCGCGGGCGCAGGCCTGTGGGGCCAGTGCGGTTTTGCTGCTCTCCATCAAGATA
Organism: uncultured Porphyrobacter sp.; assembly: GCA_964485135.1. Lineage (GTDB taxonomy): Bacteria > Pseudomonadota > Alphaproteobacteria > Sphingomonadales > Sphingomonadaceae > Erythrobacter. The sequence continues at coordinate 11,258 of CAZAIG010000054.1, forward strand.
GCTGTAGCCTGCCTGCACAAACCAGCCGTCCATCACTTCGCCTTGAAGCTGAAACTCAAACCCCTTGATCGTAGAATCGACCACATCCAGTGTGGATGGATCATTGTCATTGGGCTGCGGTGAGCTTTGCTCAATCTCAAAAACCGCAGCTGTCAGGCTGAGGCTCGGGCGGATATCCCACTTGATGCCCGCTTCCAGATTGGTGAAGGTGTTGGGATCAAGCGCGTTGTTATTGCCATTGATATTGGCAAATTGCTCACCCGAACGCGGCAGGAAGCTCTCCGAATAGCTGGCATAAATCGAGATGTTCTCTTGCGGTTTCAAAATCAGGCCGCCGCGTGGAGAGACTTCTTCATCTTTGCGCGTGCGGATATCGGCGGCAGGCACGTTGTTTACCGTGATATCAAAGCTGTCGAAACGCGCACCAACCACGATATCGAGCCAGTCGGTGACGGCAATCTCGTCCTGAATGAAAGCGGAGAACACATCGATATCGACCTCGGTAAAATCATTGAGATCGGTAAAGGCGACCCTTGTCGCATTGCCCGACGCGTTGACGCCGACACCACCACGAAAGTTGAGTGGGCGCTGGATCAGGAAGACTTCATTGTCGTCATTGGTCTGGTCCCAGACAGGATTGAACCGGTCCTGATCAGACGATGTGCTGATGTATTCTACGCCAGCTACCAAAGTATGGCCAATGCTGCCAGTTTCAAACTCACCCACCAGATTGCCCGAAAGGATCAGGTTTTGGCGCTGCGTTGTGTCGATGTAGCCATCGGTGGTGACGCGATCGGGCGTGTTCTCCTGATCATATCCCGAGGCATAAAAGTTCGAATAAACCTTGTCATAGTCGCCATAGAATGCGCCAGCGTTGATCTTCCAATTGTCGGAGAATTTGTGGCTGAGATTGGCGCGCAAAATATGCGCTTCGAGCGTTGTAAAGTTCAGCTCTTCATCACCAAAAACAATGTCCTGAAACGCTGCAACAGGGCTGCCATCAGTGCCGGTCGGGATGCCGCGATCAATGAAGCGTTCGTGGTCTGCATACTCATAGGCAAGGTCGAGTGTCGTATCCTCGCTCAACGCAAAACGCACGGTCGGGTTGATACCGATCCGGTCGCCATCATAGAAATCGCGATGATTGTTGAGGCTTTCATAGGCCGCATTCACGCGCACAGCGACATTCTCGCCTGCTGCGATATTGAAATCACCCTGAACGCTAAATTCGCCAAAAGTATCGACCGCGACCTGACCGCCGCCGAATGTTTCGCCGATGGTCCCTTTCTTGGTCACACGGTTGAGCACACCGCCCGCGCCGCCGCGACCGAACAGCAAAGCATTGGGACCGCGCAAAATCTCGATCTGCTCAAGGTTGTAAAGGCTGCGGTAATACTGCACATCATCGCGGAAACCGTCGATGAAAAAGTCTGCGGTTGACCGAACGCCGCGGAAAACCACTGCGTCGCGGTGTCCTTCACCCTGCGATGTGTTCACGCCTGGCGTGTAGTCGATAATGTCACGAACGCTGGTGAAGCCGCGCTCTTCGATCTGCTCGGCTGTCGTGATCGAAAGGCTTTGCGGTACATCAATGATCGGCGTGGGCGATTTCAGCGCGTTGACCTGATCGGCGTAAAGCACGTTGCCCGTTACAATAATCTCACCAGCCTCTCCATTCGCAGTGACATTGGCCTCTTGCGCCGAAGCCATTGGCGCAAAGGCAAAAGCGCCAAGCGCACTTGCGCTCAGAAGGGAGAGTTTGGAAAATTTCATAAGAAGTGATGTCCCGCTGTAAGTAGAGCGGGTGCCTTAAGCGCTATTGCGAATGAGTGTCAATAGTAATGATAATCATTCGCAAAAAAGTATGAAGGCCTCACTTGGCGTGACAAATTTGCCGCTAATCCTCGACCACATCTGGGCCGCCAAACGAGCGCGGATCTTGCCGCCAATCCCCCTTGGCAAAAACGATCGTATCGCCCGGCGCCATGTCGTGGGCGGCATAGCGGTCGTAAGTGATGTGCACGAAGTCCGGCTTGCCCCAAATGCGCACCGCATTCCAATAGCGATCATCGCGAAAACCGACGAAGTGCAAGGCTGGGATAATGGGCCGCATGGCTCTCATTAGGTAGCCTCAATCCGGCCTCCTTCAAGACAGTTGTGGCTGAGCGTGATTGCGCACTGGAATTTGAACCAGCGCATGGGCATAGGTTGCTCTTATGCATGATATCAAAATGATCCGAGACAATCCCGAGGCTTTTGACGCAGCGCTTGGGCGCCGCGGGCTAGAACCTGTGTCCGAAAGCCTGATCGCGCTCGACACAAAGCGCCGCGAGGTCACCACGCGCCTGCAAGAGATGCAGAGCCGCCGGAACGAAGCCTCGAAAGCTATCGGCGCTGCGATGGGACAGGGCGACACGGATAAGGCCGAGGCGCTCAAAGCCGAAGTCGCTCAGATCAAGGCGGATATGCCGCAGCTTGAGGATGAGGACCGCGCGCTTGCCAAGGAGTTGGAAGACGCGCTCGCCGTGATCCCCAACCTGCCCGCCGATGACGTTCCCGATGGCGTGGATGAAGCGGACAATGTTGAGGTGAGTACATGGGGCGAGAAGCCTGCGTTCGACTTCGATCCCAAGGAGCATGCCGATATCGGCCCTGCCCTCGGCATGGATTTTGAGACCGGCACCAAGCTATCCGGCGCGCGCTTTACTTTCCTTCGCGGCGATATGGCGCGGCTGCACCGGGCGCTTGGCCAATGGATGCTGG
>CAZAIG010000055.1:0-14003 GCA_964485135.1 uncultured Porphyrobacter sp.
CCCGCCGAAGCCGCTCTCATCGCGGCGCTCGACGCAGCCGAGCCCAAAGCTGCCGCCGCGATTGAAAGCGAGGATTTCGCTGCGGCGATGTCCGCTCTTGCCACTCTGCGAACACCGATAGATAGCTTCTTTGAAGATGTGACTGTGAATGCTGAAGACCCACAGGTGCGCGCCGGGCGGCTCGATTTGCTGGCGCGATTCCGCAATGCGGTGCATCAAGTAGCGGACTTCAGCAAAATCGAAGGTTAGGAAATCCCCCATGGTTCAAACTGTCTACACATTTGGCGGGTCTGCGGATCACTCCGATCCCAAGGATAAAGAGCGCCGAAAGGACAAGACAATCACAGGGGGTAAGGGTGCGAATCTCGCCGAGATGGCGGAAATCGGCCTGCCGGTTCCACCCGGCTTTACCATCACGACAGAGGAATGCGTTCGCTATCTGCAAGAAGGCGCGGACTTTAGCGAAGAGATGCGCAGTCAGGTCGCGGATGCTCTCGGCCATATTGAAGCGAGCGTGGGGAAGACATTCAGCGATGCTAGCGATCCGTTGCTGGTGTCGGTGCGATCGGGCGCGCGGGTGTCGATGCCCGGCATGATGGATACGGTTTTGAACTTAGGCCTGAACGATGAGACGGTCGAAGGGTTGGCGGCCACTTCGGGTGATGAGCGCTTTGCATGGGACAGCTATCGCCGGTTTATCCAGATGTATTCTGATGTTGTGCTGGGCCTTGATCACGGGCTTTTCGAAGAAGCGCTCGAGATCGCAAAAGAGGACAAGGGCCTTTACGCCGATACCGAGTTGGAGGCGGATGATTGGAAGGAACTGGTTGCGCAATTCAAGTCCATCGCCGAAGCTGAGCTTGGCCGTCCTTTCCCGCAAGATGTGACCGAGCAGCTCTGGGGCGCGATTGCCGCGGTTTTTGACAGCTGGGATGCGGACCGTGCGAAAGTCTATCGCCGCTTGAATGACATTCCTTCGGATTGGGGCACGGCTGTGAATGTTCAGGCGATGGTCTTCGGCAATATGGGCGACACATCGGCAACCGGTGTCGCCTTCACTCGCGATCCCGCTACAGGTGAACGCGCTTATTACGGCGAATATCTTATCAATGCCCAGGGCGAAGACGTCGTCGCTGGCATCCGCACGCCGCAATATCTCACGCGATCAGCACGCGAGGCTGCGGGGGCCAAACCGCTTTCTATGGAAGAGGCAATGCCTGAGGCTTATGCAGAGCTGGCGCGCGTCTTTGACCTGCTCGAGAACCATTACCGCGATATGCAGGACATTGAGTTTACCGTACAGCAAGGTACGCTTTGGATGCTGCAAACACGCAGTGGCAAGCGCACAGCGAAAGCCGCGCTCAAAATGGCTGTCGATATGGTCGGCGAGGGCTTGATTGACGAGAAAGAAGCGATCCTGCGCGTGGACCCGATGGCGCTTGATCAATTACTCCACCCAACGCTCGACCCAGAGGCTAAGCGCGATGTGCTGACCACCGGTTTGCCCGCTTCACCGGGCGCAGCCTCCGGCAAGATCGTGCTCGATGCAGACAAGGCCGAGCAATCTGTCGAGCGCGGTGAGAAGGTCGTGCTAGTGCGGGTGGAAACCTCCCCTGAAGACATCCACGGGATGCACGCTGCTCAGGGCATTTTGACGGCGCGCGGCGGCATGACGTCACACGCTGCCGTGGTGGCGCGCGGCATGGGTAGGCCGTGTGTGTCAGGCGCATCGGCTGTTTCTATAGATATGCCCTCTCGTACCTTGCGGATTGGTCGTTATGAGCTGACCGAAGGCGATATCATCACACTTGATGGTTCAAACGGCCAGGTGATGGCGGGTGAAGTTCCTACGATCGAACCAGAGCTCGCAGGTGATTTTGGAACCTTGATGGAATGGGCGGATAAACACCGCCGCATGCGCGTTCGCACCAATGCGGAAACTCCCGATGATTGCGCGCGGGCGCGGCAGTTCGGTGCAGAAGGTATCGGTTTGTGCCGCACCGAACATATGTTCTTTGACGCTGCCCGGATCAGCGCTGTGCGCCAGATGATCCTTGCTGAGGACGAGAGCGGACGGCGCGATGCTCTGGCGAAATTGCTTCCCGAACAGCGCGCGGATTTCAAAGCCATCTTTGAGGTAATGACGGGCTTGCCGTGCACCATCCGTCTGCTTGATCCGCCGCTCCATGAATTTTTGCCCCATGGCGACGCGGAATTTGAGGATTTGGCCAATGTCACTGGCCTTGGCGTCGATCATTTGAAGCGGCGGGCTGGCGAGTTGCACGAATTCAACCCAATGCTGGGCCATCGAGGGTGTCGCCTTGGCATTACCTTCCCTGAAATCTACGAGATGCAAGCACGCGCGATTTTCGAAGCGGCTTGCGAAGTCGCCAAGGCATCGGGCGAAGCACCCATCCCAGAAGTGATGATCCCGCTAGTTGCGACCAAGCGTGAGTTGGAATTGCTCAAATCGCTGGTCGACACAGTGGCTGGCGAGGTTTTTGCAGAAACCGGAACCAAGGTCGAATATCTCGTCGGCACAATGATCGAGCTACCTCGCGCCGCATTGATGGCCAAAGAGATTGCTGAGGAAGGCGCGTTCTTCAGCTTCGGCACCAATGATCTGACCCAAACCACTTTGGGTGTAAGCCGCGATGATTCCGCACGCTTCCTTGCCCCCTATGTCGAGAAGGGCATCTTTCCGCGCGATCCCTTTGTTAGCTTGGATGTTGATGGCGTGGGGCAATTGGTCGAATTGGCAGCAGAGCGGGGCAGGGCAACGCGCCCGGATATCAAGCTGGGGATTTGCGGAGAGCACGGCGGCGATCCGGCCAGTATCGGCTTTTGTGAAAAGGTCGGCCTCGATTATGTCAGCGCCTCACCCTATCGTGTACCCATCGCGCGGCTTGCTGCGGCCCAGGCCGCGTTGAACAAAGGGTAGTACAGTTTAGCGCCAACCGGTCAGAACGAGCATTTCAAAGGTTTCTGTGACCTTTCCATCGGCGTCTTTCCTTGCATCGAAAGCCTCATGAGCTCGCCTCCAACCTTCGCGCGTCAGCACAGGTGCTTGCGAAGCTAAGGAATTGGTCAGGCCATGATCGCGCAAGTCCTCAACAAGGCGGTCCAGCGAGGAAAAGCGGACCTTAACCGCGTAGCTATCGACCACTTGCCGAGCGAAACCAGCGCGCTCTAATAAGGCGGTGCCTGCGCGGTTATCGACGAGCGGGTGCATACGGGCTGCTGGTCGGTCGCCATCGGCGATCATGGATAGCTCTCGCAGAACAGGAAGGCTGCCAGCGCCGGGGAAGGCTGCAAAGAACACTGCACCCTCTTTCAACCGATTGCGTGCATGGATGAGCGCTCCAGGTAAGTCATTGACCATGCCCAAACCCATCAGATGGATGAAAAGATCGTAACTATGTGGTTGAGAAGGAGCTTCTGCATCAAATGCGTCCAATGCAGCCTCAGTCACTATCGATCCGCGTTGGGAAAGGTCCGTTTCCAGGGTTCCGCTGGTATCACCCACCACTAGCGATTGGGACGGTGTCATCTGCATAAAATCAATACGATCGGCCAGCTCCTCGGCAAGATTGCTGGTTAAATAACGTGCTGTTTCCGCTCGCCGAGACCGGCTGCGTGCACGCGCCCATTTCGCGCTTGTTTGGGCGCGGGAAAAGATGGTGGGAGGAGACTTCGCCATGATTGAAACGGCCTGCAGCGCTTGCCAGCACAATGCAAGAGGTCCAGCATGCACGCTATGTTAGCGGCGAAACACATAGGAAGGCAATTTTCGGACGCGCTCGCCCCGGTGGTTGATCTCATCTATCCGCCGCGATGTCCGCTTTGCGGCGATGCTTTGGGTCAACAAGGTGGGCTATGCATGGAGTGCTGGGAGGCGCTGGCGGTGCCAACAGAGCCGGCTTGTGTTACCTGCAATCGGCCAATGCCGGATGATGCGGATGGCGAGGAGAAATGTGAACCCTGCCTCAATGACACGCCGCAACATAGCGGCGTGGTCGCGGCCACCTTGTATAATGACGCTTCGCGCAAGCTGATCTTGATGTACAAGCATGGCGGTAAAATTGCACTTGCTCCTATGCTCGCGCGATTGATTGCTGGCAGGTTAGAGCAGCCCGCAACGAGTGAGGAGCAGCCATTGCTCGTCCCGGTTCCGCTCCACCCCTTCAGGCTGTGGAAACGCGGCTTTAATCAGGCTGGGTTGCTTGCGCGCGAGCTAGCAAATCTGGGTAAGGGCGAACTGCTGGTCGATGGTTTGGTCCGACGAAAGAGTACGCCCTCGCTCGGCGGCTTGGGCAAGAGCCAAAGACAGCGCGCTTTAACCGATGCGATTGCCACGCGTGGGTCGCGGATAAGCCGGATATCAGGCCGGGATATAGTTCTGGTCGATGATGTCCTAACCAGCGGAGCGACGACCAATGCCTGCACCTCTTCATTGCTAGAGGCTGGTGCAAACTCTGTGCGCATCGCCTGTTTCGCGCGAGTGGTGGACGGCAGCACGAACGTATGATGCGGATTGGGAAGGGCCACCAAATGCGAAACGCCCGAGGCCGCTAAGCCCCGGGCGCCACGTGACGAATTGCTTTGAACCCGCTCCGCTAAGAGCAACGACGACTCTCCCCCTTCGAAAGTCACCGAGGGTTCAATCCCTCATCGTATTCACCGATCGCGCCGTCACCCCCATGACGAGCTGCGTCTCGGTTACCCCCTTAATTGAACGCGCTCGCGCCATATATAAGGTTGGTGCGCCGACAAAAGCGCACTAAGGGTTTCTTTCAGGTGAGATGCGCTCGTAAAAGTGTCATCTTTGCCTCAGCATTATTTTGAGTGGAGCCTGTGGTTATCATGCAACAATCCGTCGCACCCTGCACTCGCTTCGTCGAAAGAACAGTCATTGAGAACGTATTGCGAGACTGAATATGAGCAACAAGGCTGAGATTGAACAATCAAGCACTCTTCAACCGAAATTCGATTCTGCCGGGTTGCTCACAGCGGTTGTGACCGATGCGCAATCCAAGGAGGTCTTGATGGTGGCCCATATGAGCGCAGACGCGCTTGACGCTACACGCAGAACAGGGATCGCACATTTCTGGTCGCGTTCGCGGCAGGAACTTTGGATGAAGGGCGAGACTTCTGGCAATATCCTGACTGTGCGCGAAATATTGATTGATTGTGATCAGGATGCGGTCGTTCTTATTGTCGACGCTGCTGGTCCAGCCTGCCACACCGGTGAAGTAAGTTGCTTTTACCGGCGCCTAGATGGGGAAAGCCTCGCGCGTGTTGGCTAAGGCTTTCGCTTACGTTAGCTCTTGACGCTAACGTAAAGGTAAGTTAATTAGCGTCCCATGGCAACTTCATCCGCATCCCAATCTAGCAGCTCACTAAGCAACAATAGTGGCGACCACGGACGCTCCCATCTGGACCGGCCAGATGACCAAGACCGTGATCAGTTCTCTATCTCTGATCTCACCACTGAGTTTGGTTGCACAGCCCGAGCACTTCGCTTTTATGAAGATGAAGGGCTAATTTCGCCGGCACGCATCGGTCTTACCCGCGTTTATTCCAAGCGGGACCGGGCGCGGCTTGCATGGATTATGCGGGCAAAGAATGTCGGATTCAGCCTAACCGAGATCCGCGAGATGATTGACCTTTACGATCTGGATGACGGCCGCGTTGAACAGCGCCGCGTCACGATCGAGAAATGCCGTGAGCATGTCGCCAAACTCAAAAGCCAGCGCGCCGATATCGATTCATCAATCAAAGAGCTCACTGGCTTCATCGCAGAAATTGAAAAGCTCAGCCTCGGCTGAACACCCCATACAGTTCGAATAGGGATTACACGCTATGCCTACTTATACCGCACCGACCCGTGAAGCTCGCTTTATTGTGAACGAGGTTCTCGACCTTGCCAGCTACGGCAATCTGCCCGGTTTTGAGAACGCCACGCCCGATATGATCGATACGGTCATCAACGAAGCGGGCAAATTCTGTTCAGAAGTACTCGCGCCAACGAACCGCATTGGGGATGAGCAGGGCTGTACCCGTCATGAAGACGGATCGGTCACGACCCCCGATGGCTTTAAAGAAGCGTATCAGCAATATTGCGAGGCAGGCTGGGGCACGATCTCTTTACCAGAAGAATTTGGCGGGCAGGGTTTACCGCACGTGCTTGGCTTTATCTCCGAGGAATTTGCAGGAACCGCAAACCACTCACTTTCAATGTATCCCGGACTGACCAAAGCCGCGATTGCGGCGCTGCTTGCAAAAGGTAGCGAAGAGCAGAAGCAGAAATACGTCCCCAATATGGTCTCTGGCAAATGGGGCGGCACGATGAATTTGACGGAGCCACATTGCGGCACTGACCTTGGCCTGATCCGCACGAAAGCCGAGCCGGTAGGTGATGGTTCTTATGCAATCACGGGCACGAAGATTTTCATCTCTGCCGGTGAGCATGATCTGACCGAGAATATCATCCACCTCGTTCTCGCTAAAACGCCGGGTGCGCCCGACAGTTCAAAGGGCATCTCGCTCTTCGTCGTGCCAAAATACTTGGTCAATGATGATGGATCTTTGGGCGAGCGCAATGGCGTGACCTGCGGCTCTATCGAGGAGAAGATGGGCATTCACGGCAATTCAACCTGCGTTCTCAATCACGATGGCGCTATCGGTTGGATGGTTGGCGAGGAGAACAAAGGCCTTGCTGCAATGTTCGTGATGATGAACCACGCGCGCCTTGGCACGGGTATGCAGGGCTATACGCAGGCTGAGGTCGCTTACCAAAATGCGGTGGCCTATGCGCTTGATCGCCGTCAGGGCCGCGCGCTGACCGGTCCGGCCGATACTGATGCGAAAGCCGACCCCATTTTTGTCCATCCCGATGTGCGCCGCATGTTGATGGATGCGAAGGTCTTTAACGAGAGCCAGCGGGCTCTCTGCCTGTGGGGAGCATTGCTGGTCGATCTTTCACATAAGGCGCAAACCGAGCAAGAGCGCAAAGATGCTGATGCCTTGCTTGGCCTGATTACGCCAGTGATTAAAGGATACGGCACCGACAAAGGCTACGATATCGCCAACAACATGCAGCAAGTGTTCGGCGGCCACGGCTATATTTCGGAATGGGGTATGGAGCAGTTCGTCCGAGATAGCCGCATTGCGATGATCTACGAGGGTGCAAATGGGGTGCAAGCAATGGACCTATGCGGACGCAAACTCGCCAGCAAAGGCGGTGCTGCGATCCAAGCCTTCTTCAAAATGATCGACGAAGAAATTGCCGAAGCCAAGGGCAATGATGCTCTGGCTGACTTTGCGGGCAAGCTTGAAAAAGCACTCGGCGAACAGAAAGCAGCGACCATGTGGTTCATGCAGAACGCGATGCAGAACCCCAACCATCTGGGCGCTGGAGCGCATCATTACATGCACATTATGGGCATTGTGACGCTCGGCCTGATGTGGCTGCGCATGGCCAAGACTGCTGATTCTGCTTTGGCTGGCGCGCCATCAGACAAAGCGTTTTACGAGGCAAAGGTCACCTCAATGAACTATTATGGCGAGCGGTTCTTGCCCGATGCCGGTGCGCTGCGCCGCAAGCTCGAAGCGGGCAGTGAGAATATGATGGCTCTGCCGGAAGAGGCATTTGCAACCGCGGCCTAAACGCTGCTGCTGCACCAAATGAAGAGGCCCGGGCGTAAGAAACCCGGGCCTTTTTTGTTGGAGCGTGCGCAACGCCTAAATCTGGCTTGCAGCCTCTTCCCGATCGCGCGATGTGCATAGCACGCCAACAACGGCCCCATTATCAGTAATCATCGGCCTGAGGTTGACCATCCAGCTTCTCACATTACCAAGCCGCGTCGGGCATTGCGCCGTGAAAGACACGTCCCGTCCGCTCCGTGCACGTTCGAACATGGAATGAACCATGCTCTGTGTATGGGCGGGCCAAAGGGTCCACCACACTTTGCCGCGCAAGCCGCTGAATTCCTCATTCTCCAATACGTCGCAACCGCCGCAATGCATAAAGTCTAAGGTTCCTTCCAGACCGAGAATCTTCACGCAATCACGGCTATGCTCAAGCAGGGCAAGCATGGTTTCATCCATCGCAGCCGATAGTGCAGAGGCCGGATGAGGGCGCACATTGCCGCCAAATTCATCTGGGTTCGGAACCGGTTTGCGAGGGATGGCTTGCGCGCCCACTGCTGTCTCCATGAAATGCTAGGTTCATGAAACTATGTGGCAAAACTGCCAAAATGAAGCCATCGCGAGGACGCGTATAATTACTTAGGCTGCGTCTTTACGACCGGCCTATTCAGCGGGCAGGAAGTCCGGCACCGAAAGGTAGCGCTCACCGGTGTCATAGTTGAACCCGATCACCCGTGTGCCCTCTACTAATTCAGGCAGCTTTTTTGCAATCGCCGCTAGAGTCGCGCCAGATGATATGCCAACCAAGAGCCCTTCTGCCGCAGCGCATTGCCGCGCCATTTCGCGCGCATCTTCTGCATCGACTGTAATCGCGCCATCGATAGCATCGGTATGGAGATTGCCGGGAATGAAGCCCGCGCCGATACCTTGGATAGGGTGAGGGCCGGGCGATCCGCCATTGATAACCGGGGAGAGCTCTGGTTCAACCGCATAAGCCTTCATATCGGGCCAAGACTTCTTCAGCGCCTGCGCGCAACCGGTAAGGTGTCCACCTGTGCCCACGCCGGTGATCATCACGTCCAAAGGCGTGTCGGCAAAATCGGCAATAATTTCTTTGGCAGTGGTCTCAACATGCACCGCGACATTGGCCGGATTGTCGAACTGGCTAGGCATCCATGCGCCGTCCGTTTGCGAAATCAACTCGCTTGCGCGCTCAATCGCGCCCTTCATCCCCTTTTCCTTTGGAGTAAGGTCAAAGCTAGCTCCATAGGCCAGCATCAAGCGGCGGCGCTCCAGTGACATGCTTTCAGGCATGACAAGGATCAATTTGTAGCCCTTTACTGCGGCGACCATGGCAAGACCGATACCGGTATTGCCCGAAGTTGGTTCCACAATGGTGCCGCCAGGCTTGAGTGCACCCGACTTCTCCGCATCCTCAACCATGGCCAGCGCAATCCGATCCTTGATCGATCCGCCGGGATTGCTGCGCTCCGACTTGACCCAAACCTCGTGATTGGGGAACAGCCGGGCAAGCCGGATATGCGGCGTTGCACCAATCGTCTCAAGAACGTTTGCAGCTTTCATTGTCTCTCTCCTAGGCCGAGGAATTGGGTTGTTTCTGCACCCCTTCTAGCAGTTCTTCTGGCGGATCGAAGGTCTTTGTTGTGCGCAATACTGGGAATATTCGGCTCCAGGCGGCAACGGTTACAATCGCCCCGGCACCGCCGGCTACTACGGCCGCGACTGGGCCGATCAAGAAGGCGAGGCTTCCGGAGAAGAAATCGCCGAATTCGTTCGATGCACTGATCGTCATGAGCGAGACAGAGGATACCCGGCCGCGTTTGTCATCGGGCGTGTGAAGCTGGATCAAGGATTGGCGAATATAGACGCTGAACATGTCGGCTGCTCCTACGATGAACAGCATAGCGAGGCTAAAAGGCAACCAGGTGGAAAGGCCGAAACCTATCGTCGCAAGGCCAAAGACAAATACCGCGATTAGCATTTTCGGGCCGACATTGTTTTTAAGCGGCTTTACCGAGAATATCACTGCCATAACGGTGGCGCCGACCGCTGGAGCCATGGCAAGGTGGCTGAGACCGGTTGCGCCCACCTGCAATATATCGCGAGCATAGACGGGAAAGAGCGCGGTCGCACCGGCTAAGAACACTGCGAAGAGGTCGAGCGTGATCGCGCCCAGCACCATCTTGTTCTTCACCACATATCTCAACCCATCGACAATTTGCCCGATGGGGCGCTGATCTTTGCGCGTGGCGGGCTGCGGAACCTTACCAATAAGGCTCAGGCCTATCACCGATACGCCCAGCAATATGGCTGATGCGGTGTAAGGCAGAGCGGGATCAAAAACATAAAGATAGCCGCCCAAAGCCGGGCCAGCGATCATCCCGACCTGCCACGCAATCGATGACAGCGCGATAGAGTTCGGTAGGATATCTTTGGGAACAAGGTTGGGCGCGAGGGCGGACAGCGCCGGACCATTAAAGGCGCGCGCGATGCCAAGTGCAATCGCCACTGTGAAAAGCAGGGTAAGACTGACCGACCCAATATGCGTAAAATAGGCGAGCAACGCTGCACAGCTCAGTTGAAGAACTTGCGTGATGCGCGCGATGGTTTTGCGATCAAACCTGTCTGCAGCTAATCCCACAAAGGGCGTCAGGATAAACAGCGGGAGAAATTGAAACAGCCCAATCAATGCGAGCTGTCCGGAGCTTTCCGCCACGCTCATCCCGGCATCACGCGCAATGTTATAGGTCTGCCAGCCAATGATAAGAAGCATCGCATACTGCGCTAAGGTCATCGCTAGACGCGCGACCCAATAGGCGCGAAAATTCGCGATTTGGAATGGATGCGGAAGGGTTGAGGAGTTTTCTTGCGCGCTCACAGCCGCGTCATGGCAGCGCGTTGAACGTCTGCCAAGGATGCTTTTGGTTTAGCTTTAAGGAGTTTTACTTAGCGCGGACGGCGCAGGCGCGGATTGGGCTGCAAATCGTCAATGATCGCCATAAAGTCGTCGAGCCGAAGGATACGCTCAAACTGAAAGCCTGCGCGCTCCTTGCTAATCCAAATAACATAGGCCTCAATTCGGCCAACAATGGGTAGACGAATAATAACACGGTCGCCGCGCCCGAGGTCTTTGGCGTCGTCAATCATAAAGCCCTGAGCAGAAAGGTTGGCAATGTGCATATCAACATCGCCATGCTTTTGGTGTTCAGCAATGACCGGAAAATCAACCGGATGACGGGCTGCTTGACGCATTTCGGTCACGCTAAGGTTCACACCAGAAGACACTTTAGATTTCTCCACAAGGTTTTTGCGAAGGGTCATTAATGGCGCAGAAAGGCTGATATTTGGTAAAGTTGTTACGTCCTGTTTCAGGACAGTGAAGGGGGCGAACTGTCCCAAAATGAGCACGCGTTCTCGGTAAATTACCGTAAGAGAACTGCGTGTTTTTTCTTGCCTAGACGTAATTTTACTTGGTTTTCGCCCTCGATACAGATCAAAGTACCGGGATCTGACACCGTTTGATCGTCCAATTTGACCGCACCTTCGGCCAATTTGCGCTTCGCTTCTTTGCCAGATCCCGCAAATCCAAGAGCGGTTAAAGCAGCACCAATACGCATCCCTTCTGGACCCACATTCAGGGTCGGTAAGTCTTCTCCCGCCCCGCCGCCGGCAAATGTGTCGCGCGCTGTTGCCTCTGCCGCTTTGGCAGCATCGCCACCGCGCACCATGCGGGTCACTTCATTTGCAAGGATGACTTTGGCATCGTTGATCTCAGCCCCTTCAAGTGCCTCTAGCCGCGCAATCTCATCGATCGGCAAATCGGTAAACAGTTTCAGGAATTTGCCGACATCGCGATCATCCGTGTTGCGCCAATACTGCCAGAAGTCATAGGCAGGCAGCTCGCTTTCATTAAGCCAAATAGCACCGTCAACAGACTTGCCCATCTTTGCGCCATCTGAGCGCGTAATCAATGGTGCAGTAAAACCGTAAACCTCCTTACTGTCGATTCGGCGCGTCAGCTCAATACCATTGACGATGTTTCCCCATTGATCGCTGCCACCCAATTGCAGCTGGCAGTCATATTCGCGGCTCAGCACGAGATAATCATAGGCCTGCATGATCATGTAATTAAACTCGAGGAAGGTGAGCGGCTGTTCGCGATCAAGCCGAGTCTTCACCGAATCGAATGTTAGCATGCGGTTGATTGTGAAATGCTGGCCAACATCGCGCAGCAACTCGATATAACCGAGCTTAGAGAGCCAATCGTCATTGTTGATCAGCAGCGCGCCAGTCTCGCTATCATCAAAGCGAAGTATGCGTTCAAAACTACCTTTAATCCCGGCGATATTGCTCGCGAGCTTTTCCTCCGTCAGCATCGAGCGGGTTGCATCTCTGCCCGACGGGTCGCCGACTTTTGCTGTGCCGCCGCCCATAATCACAATCGGCCGGTGTCCTGCATCCTGCAACCGCTTTAGCAACATGATCGAGGCAAGATTGCCAATGTGGAGCGATGGAGCAGTCGGATCAAAGCCAACATAACCCGTCACCACCTTCTTAGACGCCAACGCATCAAGCGCCCCCGCGTCAGTCATTTGGTGGAGATGCCCGCGTGATGACAGCAGGTTCAGCAATTCAGATGTGTATTCAGCCATAATGTGCCGCCACTAGCAGCGCTTTTGCGCCTATGTAAGTCTTGCGAGCGCTCGCAACCAATCATAGGGCAGTTTGCATGATACCTTTGATCCTCCATCCGAGCTGCGAGACAGGCCCGATCAAGGCCATCTCTGCGCAAATTCATGGCACTTCCGATGGCTGTATGGCCGAGTTTACGATGAAGGGTGATCTGTCACGCATCAAAATTCCCACGCACCAAGCCTCGGTGCGCGAAGACGACTTGTGGAAAACCACCTGTTTCGAGATTTTCTGGCAACCGATTGGCGGGAGCTACTACCGCGAGATCAACCTATCTCCTTCGAGCAAATGGGCCGCCTATGACTTTGACGATTTCCGCAAAGGGATGCGTGATGCGCCAATGCCGGCGATGTCGCTTGCCTGCTCGCGCAATGATAGCGCGCTGACCCTAAAAGCAAGCGTAGCCTGCGATTTGCCCGATCCCGCGCAGGTCGCGCTCAATGCTGTGGTTGAGGGTACAGATGGCAATATCCAGTATTGGGCGCTGGCATTCCCCCCTGGAAAACCGGATTTTCATTCAGAAGATTGCCGCATAAAGAAAGTTGATCGCACGCAATGAGCATCCAATTCGGAATAGACCGCCTTCTTGTTGACCCGGCTATGCTGGCAGAGCTCGATGCTAAGCGCGTTTCGCTGGTCGCGCATCCCGCTTCTGTAACGGCCGATCTAACGCATAGCTTGGACGCGCTGATCGCTGCAGGGGTTAACGTTACCAGCGCATTTGGCCCGCAACACGGGCTGAAAGGCGACAAACAAGACAATATGGTCGAGACCGCGGATGAGATGGATGCGCAATACGGCATCCCCGTATTCTCGCTTTACGGCGAAGTGCGCCGCCCTACTGGCCAGATGATGGCGAGCGCCGATGTCTTCCTCTTCGACCTGCAAGACCTTGGCTGCCGCATCTACACTTTCGTCACAACGCTGCTCTATCTGCTCGAAGAGGCGGCTAAGCACGGTAAAGAGGTATGGGTGCTCGACCGGCCCAATCCCGCTGGCCGCCCGGTGGAGGGAACTCTTTTGGTTCCGGGGCATGAGAGCTTTGTCGGCGCTGCGCCTATGCCGATGCGCCACGGGCTGACTATGGGCGAAATGGGGCATTGGTTCATCGAGCATTTCGATCTCAATGTGGCGTATAAGGTCGTGGAGATGAAGGGCTGGGAGCCGGACGGCCCCGGACATGGCTGGCCTGAAAGCCGTATCTGGATCAATCCGTCACCCAACGCCGCCAGCGTCAATATGGCGCGCGCCTATGCTGGCACAGTGATGATCGAGGGTGCGACCGTGAGCGAGGGCAGGGGGACGACCCGCCCGCTAGAAGTGTTGTTTGGCGCTCCTGATCTCGATGCAAAATCAGTGCTGGCGGAAATGGCCAATCTCGCTCCCGAGTGGCTCGCCGGATGTATCCTTCGCGATTGCTGGTTTGAGCCGACCTTTCACAAGCATCAGGGCGAATTGTGCAATGCGCTGATGGTTCATGCCGAGGGGCCGCGCTATGTCCATGACGCTTTCAAGCCGTGGCGGCTGCAAGCGCTGGCGTTCAAAGCGATCCGGCGGCTCTATCCCGATTATGAGCTGTGGCGGGGTAAGGATTTCAAATACGAATACACCAATGATGTGCTGGCGATTGACGTGATCAA
>CAZAIG010000056.1:0-12597 GCA_964485135.1 uncultured Porphyrobacter sp.
CCACGATCACGTCGCCCACGGAGGCAAACCGGCGCTTAGACCCGCCCAGCACTTTGATGCACTGGACGCGTTTCGCGCCGCTATTGTCCGCGACGTCGAGATTGGATTGCATCTGGATCATTGATCCGTCTTCCTTCTCATTGGCTTGCTAGAACCAGTCTAGCAGTTCCTAATCGTCAAAAAATTCAGTTACGTTCAGTTGCTGGCGGCTTCTACGTCCAGATCGGCTTCCACCGCCTGAGTTCCGCCCGCCGTTACGCGGTCGAGCACAGCCCATGTCTTGGTCTTAGAGATTGGTTTGGTCTCTTCGATCCGGACAGTGTCGCCAATGCCGTATTCGTTTTTCTCGTCATGCGCGTGATACTTTTTCGAGCGACGGATAATCTTCCCGTAAAGCGGGTGCTTAACCTTACGCTCAACCTTCACGGTCACGGTCTTGTCAGTTTTGTCGGAGGTAACAGTTCCGACCAAAATACGCTTTGGCATATCTGTACTTCCTTACGCTTTGGCCGCGCTGGCCGCAGCCGCACGTTCGTTTTGCAATGTTTTCACCTGAGCAATCAGGCGACGCACTTCACGCACGCGCGCCGGCTTTTCAAGCTGGTTTGTCGCCGCTTGGAAGCGCAGGTTAAACTGCTCACGCTTCAATTCGGTAAGCTCAGCAGAAAGCTGATCATCCGTCTTGGTGCGAAGATCTTCAACTGATGCCATCACGATCCTCCGAGGTGCGACGTATCACCCAATCGGGCAACAACTTTGGTTTTAATCGGCAGCTTCATCGCAGCGCGTTCAAACGCTTCTGCGGCTAGCGGGCCAGGAATGCCGTCAAGCTCAAACAGGATGCGGCCAGGCTTAACCCGCGCAGCCCAAAATTCGACTGAGCCTTTACCCTTACCCTGACGCACTTCGGCAGGCTTTTTCGATACCGGCAGATCAGGAAAGACGCGGATCCACAAACGACCTTGACGGCGCATGTGACGCGTGATCGCACGGCGAGCCGCTTCGATCTGACGCGCGGTGATCCGCTCAGGCTCAAGAGCCTTCAGGCCATAGGAACCAAAGTTCAAAGTTGTGCCGCCCTTGGCATCCCCTTTGATCTTGCCCTTAAAGGCCTTGCGGTACTTGGTTTTCTTAGGTTGCAGCATTGTCTCTACCTACCTTAACGCGCTGGCCGGACGCCGGAAGTTTGTGCTTCCATCATCAAACGGTCTTGAGCGGTTGGATCATGTGCAAGGATCTCACCTTTGAAAATCCAGCATTTGATGCCGATGATGCCGTAAGCGGTCAGTGCCTCGGTCTCAGCATAATCGATGTTCGCACGCAGAGTGTGGAGCGGAACGCGGCCTTCGCGGTACCATTCAACACGCGCGATCTCTGCACCGCCCAAACGGCCGCCACAGGTGATCTTAATGCCTTCAGCACCCAGACGCAGAGCTGACTGCACAGCGCGCTTCATAGCGCGGCGGAACGCGATACGGCGGATCAATTGATCAGCCACGCCTTGCGCAACCAATTTTGCATCGATTTCAGGCTTGCGAATTTCAACGATGTTGAGCTTCACTTCGCTTTCGGTCATCGCAGCAAGCTTAGAGCGCAGTTTCTCAATGTCTGCACCCTTCTTACCGATGATCACACCAGGACGAGCCGCATAGATTGATACGCGGCACAGTTTCGCCGGACGTTCGATTACAACCTTAGAGATCGCTGCTTGAGGCAGGTTCTTCAGGATGTATTTGCGGATTGCGATATCTTCTTTGAGAAGGCCAGCATAGTCGCGCCCTTCAGCGTACCAGCGGCTATCCCAAGTGCGGTTGATCTGCAGGCGCAGACCGATCGGATTACTCTTCTGACCCATCTTACGCCTCTTCCTCTTCGCGAACGACGATACGCAATTTGCTGAAAGGCTTCAGAATGCGTGTCGATTTACCGCGGCCGCGTGTGTGAAAACGCTTCATTGTGATCGCTTTGCCAACACTTGCCTCAGCTACGACCAATGCATCGACATCAAGATCGTGATTGTTTTCAGCATTGGCGACTGCCGATGCCAAAACTTTGCTTGCATCGCGCGCCATCGCCTTTTTGGAGAACGACAGAATGTTCAGCGCATCCTCAACCTTCTTGCCGCGAATAAGCTGCGCAACCAGATTAAGCTTCTGCGCACTACCGCGGATCGAGGTACCGACAGCCAGAGCTTCATTATCGCCAACGCGGCGCGGGGATTTAGCCTTACCCATTATCGCTTACCCTTCTTGTCGGCAGCGTGGCCAGGGAAGTAACGCGTAGGCGCAAACTCACCAAGCTTGTGACCGACCATGTCCTCGCTAACGGACACTGGGATGAACTTCTGGCCGTTGTAGACATTGAATGTCAGGCCAACGAATTGCGGCAAAATCGTGCTACGACGCGACCAGGTTTTGATCGGCTTAGCACCAGTTTGCTCCTGCGCCTCTTCCGCCTTCTTCAGAAGGCTAAGTTCGACGAAGGGACCTTTCCAGACGGAACGAGCCATGTCCGATTACCTCTTCTTCTTGGCGTGACGCGAACGAATGATCATTTTATCCGTTTGCTTGTTCTTACGAGTGCGAGCACCCTTGGTCGGCTTACCCCATGGAGTAACCGGATGGCGGCCGCCCGATGTCCGGCCCTCACCACCACCGTGGGGGTGATCGACAGGGTTTTTGGCAACACCGCGCGTGAGAGGCTTAACGCCCATCCAGCGGCGGCGACCAGCCTTGCCCAAGTTTTGGTTTTGGTTGTCAGGGTTGGAAACCGCGCCAACCGTACCCATACAATCGCTGCGCAAGTAACGCTGCTCGCCCGAGTTAAGGCGGGCGATAACCATGCCGCGATCACGACCAACCAGCTGAACATATGTACCAGCAGAGCGAGCGATCTGACCGCCCTTGCCCGGCTTCATCTCAACATTGTGGCAAATTGTGCCAACAGGCATTTGGCTAAGGAGCATAGCGTTGCCCGGCTTCGTATCGGTCTTCTCGCCAGCCATCACTGTATCGCCAACAGCCAGGCGCTGCGGGCACAGAATGTAAGCTTGCTCGCCATCTTCATATTTCAGAAGCGCGATGAAAGCCGTGCGGTTCGGATCATATTCGATCCGCTCAACCGTTGCGGCAACATCCCATTTGCGGCGCTTAAAGTCGATCTGACGATATTTCTGCTTGTGACCGCCGCCAATGCCGCGCGATGTCACGTGACCTTTGTTGTTACGGCCGCCAGTTTTGCGCTTACCTTCGGTCAGCGCCTTTACCGGCTTACCCTTCCACAGCGAGGTTTTGTCAACAAGGACAAGACCGCGGCGCGCTGGGCTCGTTGGTTTATATTGCTTGAGTGCCATTATTCCTGCCCTCAGATCCCGCTAGTGATATCGATTGGATCTTGACCTTCGGCCAGCTTCACAATCGCTTTTTTCGTGTCGCTGCGCTTGTAGGGCTTACCCTTCCAGCGCTTGGTCTTACCCTTAGTGACGATGGTGTTCACACCGGCCACTTTGGTGTCGAAGATCGCTTCCACTGCCTCTTTGATTTGAGGCTTGGTCGCATCGCCAGCAACTTTGAAAACAACCGCATTGAACTCAGAAGCCATGGTCGACTTCTCAGTGATGTGCGGAGCCAAAATCACGTCATAGTGACGGGCATCAACTTCGGTTTTTTTAGCCATTGAAGCGCGCCTCCAGCTTTTCAACTGCATCCTTTGTCAGGACCAGCGTGTCGTGGTTCAAAATGTCGTAAACATTAGCGCCGGTCGCCGGCATGACATTCACATTGGGAATGTTGCCAGCGGCTTTTGAGAAACCGTCATTCACGGTGTCGCCGTCAATCACTAGCACTTTGCCATTGTAACCGGCTTTCGCCATGTCGCCGACAAGCACCTTGGTCTTGGCATCTTTCATCTCAAGGCTATCGACAACCACCAGGCCGTCTTTCGCCTTGCTCGAAAGCGCCATTTTCAGGCCAAGCTTACGGATTTTCTTATTGAGCGACTGGTTAAAGTCACGCTTGCGAGCACCATGCGCTTTACCGCCGCCGATGAAGATCGGCGCAGAACGCGCACCATGACGAGCGCCGCCGGAACCCTTTTGCGCCCCGAACTTCGCACCGGTGCGAGCAACATCGCTGCGCTCACGCGTTGGACGCGCAGTGCCGCGGCGATTTTCAAGCTGCCATGTGACGACGCGGTGAAGGATATCCGCGCGCGGCTCAACACCGAACACGTCATCATTCAAAGTGATGTCGCCAGACGCTTTACCGTCGAGTTTTTGGACTTTGACTTTCATGATCTCAGCCCTCCCCTTTTTCGTCTTTGGGGTTTTCATCAGTTGCAGGAGCTTCATCAGCTGCAGGCGTTTCTTCCGCTGGCGTTTCTGCTGGGGCCGCGTCCGCTGGCGCTTCCGCCGCTGCCGCTTCTGTTTCTACGACTTCCGCCGGAGCTTCCTCAGCCTTAGCTGCGTTAAGGTCCAGAATGGCACCTGGAAAAGGGGCACCTTCAGGCATCGCCACTTTCACAGCGTCCTGCACAAGCAACCAGCCATTCTTTGCGCCGGGAACAGAACCCTTAACAAAGATCAGGCCGCGCTCCGCATCGGTGCGAACCACTTCGAGGTTTTGCTGAGTACGCTGACGGTCGCCCATATGGCCGGCCATCTTCTTACCCTTAAACACGCGCCCCGGATCCTGACGGTTACCGGTTGAACCGTGCGAACGGTGAGAGATCGAAACGCCGTGCGTCGCGCGCAAACCACCAAAGCCCCAACGCTTCATGGCGCCGGCAAAGCCTTTACCTTGCGTGTGGCCAGTGATGTCGACTTTTTGACCGTCAAGGAAGTGCTCTGCACTGATGGTCGAGCCAACCGGCATCAAGCCTTCTTCGCTTTCAAGACGGAATTCAGCGATCCGGCGCTTCAAAGGAACAGATGCTTTCGCAAAATGCTCGCGCTGCGGCTTCGCTACGTTTTTCTGTTTCGCTTCGCCGGAACCGACCTGAAGCGCGACATAGCCGTCACGCTCCTGTGTGCGGTGAGAAACAACCTGACAATCTTCAAGAGCAAGAACGGTCACAGGTACGTGCCGTCCATCCTCCTGAAACAGGCGGGTCATCCCGACTTTTTTTGCGATCACGCCAGTGCGCATCGTCGTGTACTCCTTAACAGAGGCACACAAAGGACCATCCCCTGTGTGCGTGAACAAATTTTATGCATCGCCCCGTCTGGGCTAATTGCACTGACCAATTGGTGAGTGCGAGACGGGGGACGCAGCCCGGAACGAAATCCGGCGGTATCCCTATGTCATGCCATCAACCCTTGGGCATCCGGCGGGGCCATAAAGAGCCCCAAACTTTCGGCTATGTTTAAAGTCAGAACCGCCTGACTGCGCTCCCCATAGGAGCATTGCTGAAATTAAGCGAGCTTAATCTCAACATTGACACCAGCAGCAAGGTCCAGCTTCATCAAAGCATCAACCGTCTGAGCATTTGGCTGCACGATATCGAGCAGCCGCTTAAATGTGCGCACCTCAAACTGCTCGCGCGACTTTTTGTCGATGTGCGGGCCGCGGTTCACGGTGAACTTCTCAATACGCGTCGGCATAGGGATAGGACCACGAATAAGAGCACCCGTACGGCGAGCCGTTTCTGCGATTTCACCAGTTGCCTGGTCCAGAACGCGGTGATCGAACGCCTTAAGGCGAATACGGATATTCTGTGCTTCCATTACCTAATACCAATGCGAAAGAGCCAAAGAGGCTTTTACACCTCTCAAAAGAAAAGACCGGCTCGCTCATGCTCGGTTTCCCGTGAGCGGACGGCCTCATAAAATTACGCAGCAACGAATGAATCCGTTAGCCAGTGGCGCGCGTATACGGAGCAAGTTGGATTCTGGCAAGCCCCCTCTCGGGCTTTTTTGTTTTTTGTGAATTCCAACAAAAAGGCCCGGCTCTCAATGAAGAGAACCGGGCCTTTTTTGAAACGCCAAGCGGCGCTCTCAATTACTTGGTGATGCTACCAACAACACCTGAACCAACGGTACGGCCACCTTCGCGGATAGCGAAACGCAGACCTTCGTCCATGGCGATCGGTGCGATCAGCTTAACGCTGATCTTCACGTCATCACCAGGCATAACCATTTCAGTGCCTTCAGGCAGGATCACTTCGCCAGTCACGTCAGTTGTACGGAAGTAGAACTGCGGACGGTAGTTGGCGAAGAATGGCGTGTGACGGCCGCCTTCGTCTTTTGACAGAACGTAAACTGATGCTTCGAACTCTGTGTGCGGGCTAACCGAACCAGGCTTACAAAGAACCTGACCACGCTCAACGTCTTCACGGCCAACGCCGCGGATGAGAGCGCCGATGTTGTCGCCTGCTTCACCGCTGTCGAGCAGCTTACGGAACATTTCAACACCGGTAACAGTTGTTTTCGCGGTGTCTTTGATACCAACGATTTCAACTTCGTCGCCTACGTTCACGATGCCGGTTTCAACACGGCCGGTTACAACAGTACCGCGGCCAGAGATTGAGAACACGTCTTCGATTGGCATCAAGAAGTCTTGATCAACTGGACGGTCAGGCTGAGGGATGTTCTCATCAACAGCAGCCATCAGTTCTTTGATCGAGTTCGCGCCGATTTCTTCGTCGCGGCCTTCAAGAGCAGCCAGAGCCGATCCTTTAACGATGGCGATGTTGTCACCGTCAAAGCCATACTCGCTGAGCAGTTCACGAACTTCCATTTCAACGAGTTCGAGGATTTCCTCGTCGTCAACTTGGTCAACTTTGTTCATGTAAACAACCAGAGCGGGCACGCCAACTTGACGCGCAAGCAGGATGTGCTCGCGGGTTTGAGGCATTGGGCCGTCAGCAGCGTTCACAACCAGAATAGCGCCGTCCATTTGCGCCGCACCCGTGATCATGTTTTTCACATAGTCAGCGTGGCCTGGGCAATCGACGTGTGCGTAGTGACGCGCATCAGTTTCATACTCAACGTGAGCGGTTGAGATAGTGATGCCGCGCTCGCGCTCTTCAGGAGCTTTATCGATGTTTGCAAAGTCAACGGCTTCGCCGCCTGATGCTTCCGCCATCACTTTGGTGATCGCCGCAGTCAACGTCGTTTTACCGTGGTCAACGTGACCGATGGTGCCGATGTTGCAGTGCGGCTTGTTCCGCTCGAATTTTTCCTTCGCCATTTTCTATAACCTTTATACGTCTTGGTCTAAAACAATTACGGGATAAAGCGGCACCCGTGATCAGGCGCCGCCCCTAGACTGTCGCCTGCGATTACGCAAGCTTCTCCTTCACCTCTTGCGCAACTGCCGCTGGAACTTCTTCATAGTGGCTGAATTGCATCGAGTAGTTTGCACGGCCTTGGCTGAACGAACGCAGCTCGTTCACGTAACCAAACATGTTGGCTAGCGGAACGAATGCTTCAACAGCTTGGGCGTTACCGCGGCTATCAGTGCCTTGGATTTGGCCCCGGCGTGAGTTGAGATCGCCGATCACATCGCCGAGGTAATCCTCAGGTGTGACGACTTCAACCTTCATCACTGGTTCGAGCAGTTTGATACCGCCGCGTTCAGCTGCTTCACGCATTGCGCCCCGGCCGCAGATTTCAAACGCCACAGTGCTGGAGTCGACATCGTGATACGCACCGTCCGTTACGTGGATGGTGAAATCGATAATCGGGAACCCGATGAGATAGCCGCTTTCGGCTTGCTCGCGGATGCCTTTTTCCAATGACGGGATGTATTCCTTAGGAATGTTACCGCCCTTAATGCTGTCTTCGAACACGATGCCTTGGCCGCGCTCACCAGGGGTGAATGTGGCTTTGGCACGCGCAAACTGGCCAGTACCGCCAGATTGCTTTTTGTGCGTGTAATCGATGTCCATTTCGCGGCCCAAGCTTTCGCGGTAAGCCACCTGAGGCGCACCAACGTTGGCTTCGACCTTAAACTCGCGCTTCATCCGGTCGACGAGAATGTCGAGGTGAAGCTCGCCCATGCCTTTGATGATCGTCTGACCGCTTTCATGGTCAGTCGTCACACGGAAGCTTGGGTCCTCTGCTGCCAGACGATTAAGCGCAACGCCCATCTTTTCTTGGTCAGCTTTGGTTTTTGGTTCAACCGACAGTTCGATCACTGGCTCGGGGAATTCCATCCGCTCAAGAATGATCGGCTTGGAAGCATCGCACAGCGTGTCACCCGTGGTGGTTTCTTTGAGACCGGCAATCGCCACGATGTCGCCGGCAAAGGCTTCATCAATGTCTTCCCGGTTGTTGGAATGCATCAGCAACATACGGCCGATCTTTTCCTTCTTCTCTTTCACCGAGTTGAGCACGCTGCCCTTGGCCAGCTGACCTGAGTAGATGCGGGTAAAGGTGAGCGAGCCCACGAACGGATCGTTCATGATCTTAAACGCCAGCGCGGAGAATGGCGCATCGTCGGATGATGGACGCTCGTCTTCTTCGTCGCTGTCAGGCAGAACGCCTTTAATCGCAGGAACGTCGAGCGGTGAAGGCATGTAATCGACAACCGCATCGAGCAGAGGCTGAACGCCCTTGTTCTTAAATGCGCTGCCGCAAATCACAGGAACGAAGTCACGCTTCATTGTGCCTTTGCGGATCAGCGTTTTCAGCGTGGCTGCGTCAGGCTCTGTTCCTTCGAGGTAAGCTTCCATGACATCGTCATCTTGCTCAACCGCGGTCTCAACCAGCTTTTCGCGGTATTCGGCGGCTTTATCAGCAAGATCAGCCGGGATATCGGTGTAAGAGAAATTCGCGCCGAGGCCGTCATTTTCCCACACGATACCGCGCATATTCACCAGATCGACGACGCCTTTAAGGTCGCTTTCCGCTCCAATCGGGAGATAAAGCACCAAAGGTGTCGCGCCAAGACGGTCGATAATCGACTGCACGCAATAGTAAAAGTCAGCGCCGGTACGGTCGAGCTTATTGACAAAACACATACGCGGGACACCGTATTTATCGGCTTGCCGCCACACGGTTTCGGACTGAGGCTCAACCCCCGCCACGCCGTCAAAAACAGCAACCGCGCCGTCGAGCACGCGCAACGACCGCTCAACCTCAATCGTGAAGTCAACGTGGCCTGGCGTATCGATGATGTTGATCCGGTGCTTTTCGCCCTTCCCATCATCATTCTGCCAGAAAGTGGTTGTCGCAGCCGACGTAATCGTAATGCCGCGCTCTTGCTCCTGCTCCATCCAGTCCATCGTCGCCGCACCATCATGCACTTCGCCGATTTTGTAGGATTTGCCGGTGTAATACAGAATGCGCTCTGTCGTCGTTGTCTTACCAGCATCAATGTGAGCCATAATGCCGATATTGCGGTACCGCTCTAGCGGATATTCGCGTGCCATAATCTATTCTCCGAGAGAGTAAGGGGGTTACCAGCGGTAGTGCGAGAACGCGCGGTTAGCATCAGCCATCCGGTGCGAATCTTCGCGCTTCTTAACCGCATTGCCGCGGTTGTTGGCCGCATCCATCAGTTCTGACGACAAACGCGCCGACATAGTCGTTTCCGGACGCCCGCGCGCCGCAGAAATCATCCAGCGGATCGCCAAAGCCTGCGCGCGTTCAGGACGCACTTCAACCGGTACCTGATAGGTCGCACCGCCCACACGGCGGCTGCGAACCTCAACCTGAGGCATCACATTGTTCAAGGCTTCATGGAAAAGCTGAACCGGATCGGTCTTAGCCTTCGCCTCAACCGCATCAAGCGCACCATAGACAATCCGCTCTGCAGTGGACTTTTTACCGTCCAGCATCAGATTGTTCATAAACTTCGACAAAACCTGATCACCAAACTTGGGATCCGGCAAGATTACCCGCTTTTCGGGTCTACGACGACGTGACATTCTCGTTTAACTCCTTTGGAGTGCTCGGGGCCTGCCCTCGCCCCCACCCAACCCCCGATGATACCTCTGAAGATATCGGGGGTTGGGTGGGGGCGCGGGCCGGTCCCGCAAGCCTGTGACGGAGGTCACAGGCGCATAAAACATACAACTCCCGCACCGCCGACCCCTCGGCCAACACGGAAACAAACAACTCTTACTTCGGCCGCTTCGCACCATATTTCGAACGGCTCTGCTTACGGTCCTTAACGCCTTGCGTATCGAGGACACCGCGCAGAACGTGATAGCGCACACCAGGAAGGTCGCGCACACGCCCGCCGCGGATCAGCACAACTGAGTGCTCCTGCAGATTGTGGCCCTCGCCCGGGATGTAGGTGATGACTTCACGGCTGTTGGTCAGGCGAACCTTGGCAACTTTACGAAGCGCCGAGTTCGGCTTCTTTGGCGTCGTGGTGTAAACGCGCGTGCACACGCCGCGTTTCTGCGGGTTTGCTTCCATTGCAGGGACCTTAGACTTGGTCTTCTGCGGAACGCGGCCCTTGCGGACCAGCTGGTTAATCGTTGGCATTATATTGCTCGCCTTGCTCGTTAATTCTCACCTCATCCGGGCGCAAAAGTGGAGACCACTTTTGCATGATGAGGTTCGGTACTTTCATTCGGCAAGCGCGAGAAATTCACGCTTGCAGGTCGCCCCTTTCGGAACGCATTTTGTCACCTCATCCGGGCGCAAAAGTGGAGACCACTTTTGCATGATGAGGTTCTGAACCGGTTCCCACGTTTCCCTCACGAGGAGGCGCACAGGACCGAGCCAGATTTGGCGCTGTTGGATTTTTGGGAGAAGCGAGGTTCGCGTTCCGCGCTGCCGTCATCCCGGGTTTGATCCGGGATCCAGCTCAACAAGAAAACCGCCGAATGGCGCCTGCTTGCTGTGCGCGAGACTGAAATCACTCCACCCTTTGCCCTAAAGCGCCGGATTACTTTGCCGGATGCCCCTTACTCGTCATCCCGGACCCCGATCCTGGACCCAGTCCAAACAAGAAGCAAACCCGCCAATGTTCAGCTCAAAATTCTTAGGCTGTAGGAGAGAACTCCACCAACCGAAGGCGCGCCATTAGGGTGAATGTGTTGTGGGGTCAAGGGGAATACTCGACCAAAACTGACTGGCTTGGAATGGTAGGCGAGCATCGACCGCAAAATTGAAGACATTCGGCGGAAGTTTCTGGCGGAGAAAGCGGCTGAAGAAGCAAGAGGTGGCGCGCCCAAAAATCAGGGTGACTAACCGCTCTTCCACTCACTCTTCAGCAGGCCGTAGACATAGACATCACACAGCCCCGCATGGGTTGTTTCATGCTCGCGGAAATGCGCTTCACGGGTAAAGCCAAGTCTCTGCAGCAGCTTGACCGAGGGCGCGTTGCGCGGATCGACTTCAGCAGTGATTTTGCGCAGTCCGTCGCGCTCGAAAAGGTGGGTGATAAGAGCCCTCGTGCATTGCGTGGCGACCCCCTCGCCTTGCCGATCCAAGCAGGTGATATAGCCGACCTCCTCCACCCCTGCCTCATGCCCTGGCACCGCGACCAGCCGCGCGGCCACCTCGCCTGATGCATCCTCGGCGATCCATGTCCGGCCGTTCCAATCCGGATCAGCAAGCCAGCCCCACAGCTCTTCTTCGGATGCAAAAGCAGGCCGCGTCAGATAGAGGCACTGCGCATCATCGCTGAGCGTAGGCAGCAGCGCTGCTGCATCGCCGCGCTCCAATGCACGCATGGTGAAGCGGGAAGTTTTTAGCGGCGTGATCTCACGCATCGGTTAGGTGTTTCACCAGCGCCTTCACCTTCTTTTGGCGCCATTGCGGCAGCGGCGCGACCATCCAATAGGCGCGGTGGCTCTCATCTGGCCCATCAAGCACTTCCAGCCGCCCGGCTTCGATCGCCTCGGCCACCAAAGGTTTGGGCAGCACCGTGCGCCCCAATCCTGCAATCGCTGAGCTTAACGCTTGGCCCGGATTGCCGACCTTGATCTGAGCCTTGGGATTGTCAGGCAAAGACGCCGCTGGCCATTCGATCCATATATTTGGAGCGTCAGGGGCCGCAACCGTGACCCGCTCAGCAGGTGCAAGCTGCACCCCTTCTAGTTCGCCCGGCCCGTCGACCAGCCGGATCGCAAGATCAAGGTTCGCCTCGGTAAAATCAGCGTTTTCATCGGCGACCAAATGGAACTGCACATCGGGATGCGCCGCCTGAAAAGCGGAAAGCCGCGCCGATAGCCACTGCGCATAAAATTCACGCGGCGCAGCTATCGTATAGCGATCCGAGGCTTGGCCCGCCTGCATCGCTTGCACGCTTTCCTCGAAACGGAGGAACCCCTCACGCAGACTATCGAGCCCCGCCGTGCCTTCCGGCGTTAGCTCTAACCCTTTGGACGTGCGGCGAAACAGAACGACGCCGAGGTGATCTTCAAGCGCGCGGATCTGCTGCCCGACAGCGGCCGGCGTCACCGCTAACTCATCAGCGGCCCGCGTGAAGGAGAGATGGCGTGCGGCCGCATCATAGACGCGCAAGGCATTCAAGGGGAGGTGAGTGCGTTTCATGAGCTTTACTTTCGCAGCGCATTTAAGCGCCCGGCGCAAAGGGGGCAAGAGCGTTCATAATGCCCGCCGTTTCCAAGCCATCCAGAATTCCCCGATCCACTGTAAGAGCTGGATGCAAGCAATTGCCGCCCAGCGTCAGGTTT
>CAZAIG010000056.1:12697-13967 GCA_964485135.1 uncultured Porphyrobacter sp.
CACTGGGCGCTTTTGACGACCGCGGTGAAGGCTGGCGCTCTATTCAACAGTCCACTTGACCTCGCCACTGCACGTTTGGCCATAATGCGAACGCGAGCCAATTGCGCGTGTTCAGAGCTGTGTTACATTTTCGCTATGACCAGCCCTGAAACGAAGTTCGCCGATCAGTCTCATGTTACGCGTTACATTGAGAACGGTCCCCCAGCCTTCACCCCAGGCCATTCGGGCATGTTGCAAATGTCGGCGGTTCTGCTTGGCGAAACTGTGGAGCAGAAAGGCGAGCTTTTGATAGTCGGGGCAGGTGGCGGATTGGAGATAAAATCTCTTGCTGGCACTCATCCAGACTGGACGTTCATGGGCGTTGATCCTGCTCCGGCGATGCTTGATTTGGCGCGAACAGTCGCCGGACCAATTGCCGGTGAGCGCATGACATTGATCGAAGGGACGGTGCACGATGCTCCCGCCGGTCCCTTCGATGCCGCAACTTGTATGCTTGTATTGGCCTTGCTGAACGATGATGGCAGCAAGCTGGATCTGCTGAAGGAAGTAAAGCGCAGGCTCAAACCTTCTGCGCCGCTAATTCTTGTGGATCAGTGCATTGACTTGAAAGCAGCTGACGCGGATCGACGGCTGTCCCGCTATGCAGACTTTGCGCGTCTTTCAGGTGTCGATGCCAAAACAATAGCCGCTGCCAAGCAAGCCATTTCCGGTCTTGAAAGCATGGTCCCGGCTTCGCGCAACGAAGAGCTATTGCAGGAAGCTGGCTTTAAAGGCGTAGAGCGCTTTTATACCGCGATGGCTTGGTATGGCTGGGTCGCTTACGCCTAAAATCAAAGGCTAATTGCCGAGACTATTTATCTGCCGTTGCAGGCGCGGCGAGTGGGAAGAACGGAATGCGCACTTCCAGCGGTTCGCCCTGTGTCCGGTGCGCGTCTCGGCGCAGGAAGGTGTAGAAGCCCTCCATCGATCCATGCGGCGTCATGAGCGGACAGCCAGAGACGTAATCATGGCTGTCACCCGGTTTCAGCACAGGCTGCTCGCCCACAACCCCTTCGCCATCGACATGGTTCACCATGCCGCGCGCGTCCGTGATCCGCCAATGGCGCGATTTCAGTTGAAGCGTTTCGTGGCTGCCGTTTTCGATCCGGATATGATAGACCCAGAACCACTTGCCCGACTCTGGCTGGGATTGCTCTGGAAGGAAGCTCACCGCAACGCGCACGGTTACGCCTTCGGTAGTGGCGGAATGGCTGAAAAGCTCTTTCATGTC
>CAZAIG010000057.1:0-1503 GCA_964485135.1 uncultured Porphyrobacter sp.
GCCGTCGTCCCGCCCTCATCCCCGAACATATCAATCGTCTGCGTGTCCGCATCGCCGCCGCGCTGGGCCGCACCCTTTGAAGCGCTCCCCTTTGAAGTCCCCTCTTTTGAAGTCCCCTCTTTTGAAGTCAGCGTATCTGTCATTTCCCGCCCCTTAAAGCAGCGATATTCGCTGCATATTGATCCGGCCCGCCCTTAAACGTGGCAGAGCCCGCCACCAGCACATCCGCGCCTGCTGCAACGCAGAGCTTTGCGGTTTCCGGATTGACGCCGCCATCCACTTCCAAGTGAATATCGCGCCCTGTTTTTGCGATCATCGCCGCAATGCGCTCGATCTTTTCAAGCTGAGAATGGATGAAGCTTTGTCCGCCGAAACCGGGGTTCACGCTCATCACCAGCACCAGATCGGCAAGGTCGATCAGATTATCCAGCACTTCCACTGGCGTGCCCGGGTTCAGCACCACGCCCGCCTTAATCCCCTTGGCCTTGATCGCTTGCAGCGTACGGTGCGCATGCGGGCCAGCTTCGGGGTGGATTGTGATGATATCCGCGCCCGCATCGGCAAAGGCATCGATATAGGGGTCAACAGGCGATATCATCAGATGCACATCAAAGGTTTTGTCAGTGTGCGGGCGAAGCGCCTTCACTACGTCGGGGCCGATTGTAATATTGGGGACATAATGCCCGTCCATCACATCGATATGGACCCAATCGCAGCCCGCTGCATCAATGCTGCGCACTTCTTCGCCCAGCCGAGCAAAATCAGCCGAGAGGATAGAAGGGGAAATCAGCGGTTTGGCCATAGTTAGCGTCCCGTTAGGGCTGGCCTTAGGGGTTAGGAGTCACGGGGAATCGGGACAAGCGCGCCTGCGCCCTTATCCACACGCGCTTTTCGAGAGTTTACGCCGATGAATGCAGGCCAACATGCCAAATTCAGCCGCAATTCAGGACATTTGCGGCATAAGCGAGACGAAATGTGATGGGGCGCTTCATGAAAAGCATGCGCGATTCGCTTGCAGAATCGCTTTCCCCAGCCGAAAGAAAACACGCCCATTAGGGAAGATGAATGATGCAAACCGCGATGAGAAAACCAGCAAGCTTTATAGGAGCGGCCGCGCTTGGCGCAGCAGCCCTGCTCGGCACTCTCACTGTATTGCCAACCGAAGCGCAGGCGCAATACCGCCAGAAAATCAGCAATAATCTGTCCAAATGTTCCGGCGGCAGCCCCGCTGTGCGCGTGACTGTGCGCGGGATCAAAAGCTCATCGGGCAAAATCCGCGTGCAAAGTTATCGCGGGACAAAGGCGGATTGGCTGCAAAAGGGTAAATGGATCAACCGGATCGAGGCACCTGCACGCGCTGGTACGATGACGTTCTGCATGCCTGTGCCCGCGTCCGGCGTATACGGTATTGCCGTGCGCCACGACACCAATGGCAATGGCAAGACCGAGATCCGCAAGGATGGCGGCGCGATGTCGAACAATCCATCGATCAATATCTTCAAT
>CAZAIG010000057.1:1603-13840 GCA_964485135.1 uncultured Porphyrobacter sp.
CGCCAAACCTGCCACAAGACCGCCGGAGCGCTGAGCACGGGATGTTTTTCTCGCCAAGGGGTCACTGCAACCGGAACGCCGGTGTGCCGTTCAATTTTCCACGCAGCATAGCGCGATGCCCCTTCGAACGTGGTGCTGGCTTTCAATAGCCGCGTGATATTGAGCAATTTGCCCAGCCGCTGGCGCTTAGCCCACCATTTCAGTGTAGCGTCCCTTTGGCCTGCCGAAAGATGCGGGGTCAGCGCGCTGCCCGTTCGCTCAAATTCCAAACCGTCCGCTTCCCAAGCGAGCGGTAAAAGCCCGTCAAAATGCTCGGCATTGACGCTTAGGATGCTGTCCTCTCGGCCCGGTTTCTCAACCCGTAGTTCCGCTTTGTACGTCGCTTGGAAAAGCGCGCGCCAATACTCCTCTGCCGCGCCGCTCTTTGGCCCCAACGCCGCTGCCAGCCGCGCCGCCGTTTGGGCCGCGTCAGCCAACCTTGCAACAATGGACATACGCGCAGCCTCATCCCGGCTCCAAATCAAAGCGGATGGCTGAACGAAACGCGCCCATATCGTCGTGTCGCGCGATGCGCCAGAGGCTGCCTTAGCGAACTGGGCCAGCGACATGGTGGCGACCTTGGCGCGCACGTCCTCACCCACAATATTCGCCTCGTGATAGCTGACGCGCGGCCAGATTTTCTCAACCTGCGCCCCATCTGTCAGGACATAATAGTCGAGCACCCCTTCGAGTGAGCCGGTGCGCAGATTTGACCCGTAAAACAGCACGGCCAGCGCTTGCGGCTGCGCGCTCGCCAGCTCCTCTGCAAAGCCGGAAACAGCCGCATGAACATCGCGGTTCAATTGCGCTGCGATCCGCTGCTTAAGCGCGCTCATACCGGCTTGACGAATTCGAGCGGCGGGCCAGATTCAATCCGATAGGTTCCGCCGCTATAGGCCTCACCATCGAGGATGAAATCATCCTCAAGCGTCAGAGTAAAGCTATCGCAGGCCAGCTGATGGATGCCGCGCGTGCTGTGATCGCGGCTATCCCTGCCGGTCATGATCATCGGGATGCGCAATATCGTTCGGCGGCTCGCTTGATCGAGCACCGCCAGCTTCAGCCCGTGTTTATGCGCTGCAAAGGGGACAAGGCCAGCGGGGAAAGTTTCCAATGTTGAGGCAAACAGGAACTGCCGCCATCCTGCATCGCCGCGCCCGCTATGCGGCATAGGCGTGCTCTTACCGCCGCGCGCAATAGTGATATCCATAGCCGAGCCGCGCCGCCATTTGTTCGAAGCAGAGCCAAGCATGGCTTGCAACATAGTCCAAAGCGTCGTGACCCCGACAGCCAGAGCGTTGAACGCGCCCAGCCTATGCGCATCCTGACCCGCGCTAATCGCATGGGTGAACACGCCTGCACCCATGATAAAGCCCAATTGCTTAGCAGCCCCCTCGCCCTTTGCGGGCGCGATCACCAACGGACTGCGCACGACACGCTCGCCATCACGGTAGGCATCGATCGCCCCTTGCAGCGACCACGTTTTGGGCGCGCTCAAATCCACCGTCAGCGCATTGGTTTTGCCCTTTGGCAGAACCGCAATCGTCGGCCACTCGTCGCCAAAGACACCGTAGCCAGCCGTCAGCACATCACGCACTGTGCCGTCGCCGCCATTGATGACCAGCAGATCGATCCCGCGTTCAGCAAAGCGTTTGAGCGCAACCGGCAATTGCTGCCGGTCGCCGGGCTGCGAGATAAAGACGTGCGGCGCTGGATCGCTGTCCAGATCCTGCCCCTGATTGCGGTGGCTGCGCGGATTGTAAATCACACCCACTGTAGGCTCAGATTTGGCAGCAGCAGAGGCAGAAGACACAGGCTGGGGCATGACGTGTTATGCCATAGGCGCAAAGTCCCACCAGCGGCTAGAGCGCGCTTCTGCTTTTTGGCGAGTTTTTTTGCATTTTGCGCAAGCGATGCGCGGTCAGGCTGTCGCTGCGCGGCCCGATGATGGCGGGCTATTGACCATTTCCTGCAACGCATCAGCCGTCATCGGTTCGCCGAACAAGAACCCTTGCACAGTGTCCGCTCCAACGCGCTTCGCCATCAGAAGGTCCACTTCGTTCTCGACCCCTTCAAGAAGGCAGTGCACGCCCAATGTGCGCGCCATACCCGCGAGCGAGAACAGCACTTTTTCGGTCATGGGATCGTTTGGATTTTCCATGAAACTGCGGTCAACTTTGAGCTTACCGATTGGCAAACGGCGCAGATAATTAAAGTTGGAATAGCCTGTACCAAAATCATCCAGAGCAATGGAGAAACCCGTATCCGCCAAGCGGCAGAGATTATTCGTGGCCTTATCAAAGTCAGTCATCATCGCGGTTTCGGTTACTTCGAACTCAACCATATCCTGATCAATGTTCAGATCCTCCGCCTGCTTGATGATCTGATCGATGATGATGTCCGTAATCAAATCATGGCTAGAAAGATTGACCGATATGGGAACAGGGTTTTCCCACTGATGCAGCTCTGCAAAGGCTTTTTCAACTACGGCAAGGGTTATGCCGCCGATCAGCCCACTTTCCTCTGCAATCTGAATAAATTGACCCGGTTGGATGGTGCCGACGGCGGGGCTGGACCAGCGCGCCAAAGCCTCTGCTCGAACAATCTGGTCGCGAGAAAGGTCGATCTGCGGCTGGAACACCAGCTCAATCTCTTCCGCCAGATTGGCCGAGCGCAAAGCGCGCTCTATTTCAAAGCGTTCTGCGGCCTTTTTTGCGTGCTCTTGGTTGAAGAGAACCCCGCGATTCTTGCCGGTGGCTTTTGCCGTCATCAAAGCAAAATCGGCTTGGTTGATTTGCGAGCGCATATCGCTGGATATGTCGATTTGCTTGCAGCCGATCGAACCGGAAATACGCACCGCCCGCCCCTCTATCGAGTAAGGTTCGGCCAGAATCTCAAGCAATTCATTGTTCCATTGTTCTACTTCGGCTTCACTCCATTTGCCGGTAAACAGCAGATTGAACTCATCACCGCCCATCCGGCTGACATGCGCTTTGCCCGCGGTTTTTTTCAAAAGGCGTTCGGAAACTGCTTGCAGCAACACATCGCCAACCAAATGGCCGTGAATATCATTCACCGCTTTAAATCCATCTAGATCGATCAAGACCAGCCACAGATCCTGACCCGCTTCGACTTCAGCCTTTGCATCGCGCAATTTTTGAAAGAACGCACGGCGATTGGGTAACGAGGTCAAACTGTCGGATAGTGATCGCTCGCGCAGGGTTTCGCTAACGATTTTGGCTTCCTCAAGCTGTTCTTCAGCATCAATCTTCGCATTGGCAACACGCATGATTGAGCTGCGCAGGAAATAGGTGATCGAAAGCGAAGCCATCGCCGCAGCGAACACGAGGAAGAAATAGCCCAAAAGCGCCTCTTGGCTAAGGCTGGTGGCAAAGCTCAACAGCGCAACTAGGGCAAAGGCAATTGTCAGCAAGCTTTGACGAAAGCTTACACCCACCAGAGCAAAAATCATCACCATCATGATGAAATATGTCATTTTTTCGGGGCGGAAGTCGAGATTGAGCGCGACAACCACATTCGCGATCATAAGTATGTTGGTAAAGAAAAGACGCTTTTCCATCTGATGGCTGGTGAGCCGTTTCATCGAATCACGAAAGCTCTTCCCCGCCACATAGGTTGCCAAAATGGACACCCCAGCCATCACCGCCAATGCCGCACCTTCGAAATACCAAAAATGCGTCGCGGACATCACAAAATAATAGACCCCAACCACCGCGAAATACCCGCGGAGAATCGGTTGGTATATGTCCAGCAGAGCATGGCCAGCTTTGGAGGTTACTTTGAACAAAGGACTTCCCAATGGACGCAAAGGCGCGACTTGATCGGGCGTCTATAGCCAGCAGAAATTAAAGAGCCGTTTGCGCAATGTTAATTCGATAAAAAGGAAATGCTTTGTCGATTCAAAAACATGAATCGGGATACCCTTTATTCGTCGGCAGCATTGTGTAGCAGATCGACTCACAAAATTACTTCTATTGAAGTGCATTTATGTATTTTGCTATAGTTGCTAATATAATTGATCTTCCACTATAGAATATTTTTCAGATACTGCGGGAACACTATGTTGAGCGGAATGCTTGATTTCGAAAGCTTGCGCAAAAACCGCCAAGCAAAAGCACTTGGTGCGCAATTAGCCAATCAGTTAGAAATTTTCGCGGTCTTCGCAAAGTCATGCTGCGAAACACCGGTCGCCCTCATCACTTTGCTCAATACAGCAAGCCAGGATGATACGTCAGAAACAGCGCCCGACCCCCTCGATGCTTTTGATCAGTATTGCCTTGATAGCCAAAGCGTCTTTGTGGTGCCCGATGCACAGGTGGATGAACGTTTCGCCGATTGCAGCGGGGTTGCTGGTCCGCCCTTTATCCGCTTTTATGCCGGTGTGCCGATCACCCTTGATGGCGCGGTTTTGGGCACATTGTGCGTGCTTGACGATCAGCCCGGTACGATCAGCCAGGACCAGATTGAGCAATTAACATCGCTCGCCCAAGTGACAGCGACATTCTTGCAGGACTGCAATAGCGAGCAGGCGGAGCGCATTGTTCATGCGTCCCGAAACTTAGGCGACAGTAAGGCCGGCGTTTTGTCCTTCCTCGAACTCATCCTCGAGAATATTCCAGACATGGTGTTTGTGAAGGACGAAGAATTCAGGATTGTCCAAGCGAACACGAACTTCCTGAATGTCTATCCACCGGGCATGCGCGATAGTGTCATCGGCACGACAACGCTCGAACAATATGACGAAGTCGAGCGAGATATTTTTCTGGAGCAGGACAGAATCGCCTTTGCCAAGGGCTTCACTCAAACCGAAGAGAGTATTGATTTTCCAGACGGTGAACGGCGCGTCCTATTGACCAAGAAAGTCCGTTTCGAAGACGAAAATTCCAAACGGTTTGTGCTCGGCATTGGGCAAGACATCACCGAACTTGTCGCCGTGCGTACCGAGAATGAGGAAGCGCGCAATTTGCTGGAAAATGTCTTCGAAACGGTGACGGGCGCAATTGTTGGGCTCAATGCAGACAGAGAAGTACTGATGATCAACAATGCGGGCCGCACTATGCTCGCTGATAATCAGTCAGCTGCGCCCTTTCCATGGCCCAGTGAAATCGTGTTTTTGGACCCAGAAGACATGCACCCGCTAGAGGCTTCGCACGATCCCATTGCCCGCGCACTGATTGGTCAAAAAATTGGCGGCGAAGTGCATTTGATGACCAGCCGGTCGTCGAGCGGTAATCGCTATGTTCGGGTGAGTTCGGCGCAGGTCCAGAGCCAATCCTCCCCGCTCAAATCCGTCATCGTGTTGGATGATGTTTCTGAAAGTGAAAAGAACCGGCAGCAGATCGAACGGCAATCACGGCTCGATGCGCTTGGGCAATTAACAGGCGGCATCGCCCATGATTTTAACAATCTGCTCAATACATTGCAGTTTTCGGTCGAACTGATGCGCCGCGACAATTTGAGCGAGCGCGGACAGCGATCCGCTGAAGCGGCATTGGGATCCATACAGCGCGGCTCTGAACTGACAGACCGGCTGCTAGCCTTCGCCAAAAAGCAACCAACGCGGTCTTCTGCGCGGTCCGTCGAAGAAATATTCGCCGAGACAAGAAATCTGGTCAGCCCCGCGATTGAGGCATCGCTCAATGTCAGTTTCCGATCGGACGAAGACGATGTTCTGGTCTATTGTGATCACGGTCAGCTGCAAAATGCTGTTCTCAATCTGATCTTAAACAGCCGCGATGCAATCATGCAAAGCAATCAGGGCACGAATATTGCCATAGGTGCAAGACCTATAGAGTCTCTTCCGCAAGGAAACGGCGAGGACGCCGAACACGAGCACATCTTTCAGGCGGAAGGCATATTGCGGCAGCGCAGCCAGGATGCGGATAGAGATGATGGCCGGGCGCAGCGCTACGTCGAAATCTCCGTCTCAGACAATGGGCCTGGCATGTCAGAAGCTGTCGCCTCGCGCGCGCTCGAC
Organism: uncultured Porphyrobacter sp.; assembly: GCA_964485135.1. Classification (GTDB taxonomy): domain Bacteria; phylum Pseudomonadota; class Alphaproteobacteria; order Sphingomonadales; family Sphingomonadaceae; genus Erythrobacter. The sequence goes on from CAZAIG010000057.1 coordinate 7,641, forward strand.
CCATTCTTCACGACCAAAGAAGTGAACTCTGGCACCGGCCTTGGCCTCTCCATGGTCTATGGCTTTATTCAGCAATCTGGTGGCGAGCTGCGCATCTATACCGAGGAAGGCGAAGGCACGACGGTCAAGCTCTTCTTGCCCCGCGGCGATGATCAAGACGGACTAGAAGGGCCTGTGCCGCGCGAACCCGTCACAACTGGCAATGGCGAAACCATTCTCATCATCGAAGATGAAGGCGTACTGCTCGACCAATTGGATGAGTTTTTGAAAGAGCTGGGCTACAAGACGATCCAGGCGGCATCAGGGCGCGCTGCGATTGATATGATTGAGGCCGGCACGCAGGCCGACTTGATCCTGACCGATATCGTTATGCCGGGAGGTGTCGGCGGATTTGAGCTAGCCCGATTGGCCCGGGCAACTCTACCGAATGTTCCCGTCATTTATATGTCAGGCTACACCGGCTTTACCGAGGAAGAGATGGGCGATGTTGTGGCGCCCCTTTTGCCGAAGCCTTCTTCGCCCAGCGCCATCTCTGCAAAAATCAAAGAAGTGCTTAGCGGGGCCGCAAAGCCAGCGGAAAGAGGTGCATGAGCAAGATCTTGATTATGGAGGACAGCATTGTTCAGGCGATGATGCTGGCGGATTGGCTTGAGTTGGATGGGCACGACACCAAAGTCACGCACAATACTGCTGATGCCTTGACGCAGCTAACCAGCCGGGAACATTACGACTTGCTGATCACCGATGTGTTCGGTGATGAAGTGTCCGGCGAAATGCCCGGCGCGATCTTAATTCAGGACATTCGCAGCCATGATGACATGCGGCTGCGCAATTTGCCGATTATCTCCGTTTCTGGCCTGAGTTTTGAAACGAAAAGTTATGATCAGCTTGGCCCATCCAGCGTTGGAAAATCGCGCTCAATCGCCAGCGATGCCCATTTCCTGAAGCCGGTCAATACGCTGAAATTGTCGCAAACGATAAACGAGCTGATTGCATCTAGGCCGCTTTAAGTCCGCTTCAAGGGGGCGCTCTCCGCTTCCCAAGCTATCGTGATCGGGCTATCGCGCGGCCATGCAGATGCAAGATCTTCTCCAGCGGTACTTCGGCACGCAAGACTTAGCCGAAGTTGCACCCGCCGCGATCCCCGCCGCGGTTGAGCGGATGCAGGTGGATTTCGGTATGGAACGCGATTCCGGCAAACGTTTTGCGCTGTGGACGCTGCTTCATATGTTTGATGCTGCGCCAGATCTGGACGTTGCGTTTAAGGATGCCGAAGAGCGCGAGGCGGCGCGCAATCTGATGGACCTGATGGCGGGACTTCAAGAAGGGGTTTCGAACAAGGGCAAGCCCAAGAAAGAGCACAAACCCTAGGCTGAGCCGAGGTCGCTTCCCTTACTTAGAACACGAATGGAAAGCGCAGCATCATCCGCATATCGGTCGCGTCATCGGTTAGCCCTGCTTCAACTGCAAAGTTCGCGCTGGTGCGCTTGTTCACTTTATAGGTTGTGCCGAACAGCAGCCGTCCCACTTGCAAATCGCGCGAAGTGCGGGTGACCTCGTCAGCAGGTTCAGCGCCTTCATCCACGATGGCCCGCGTAGTGGTCTGTGTCCCAAAGCCCCAGCTGTGCGCATAGCCCAGATTGAGTGAGAGGCGCGGGTTGAGCGCCAGCCCAATGCCAGCGCTGAATGACACAGAATCGCCAGGATCGACGCGGACGACTTCGACCGGCGGGATCGCTGCTTCCACATTGCTGGCAAAGTTCTTCGTATAGCTGAGGCTGCCAAACAGAACGCCCGGATCGCTGGGCAATACGGCGGTGACGCCTGAGGTCAGACCGTAAAAGCCTGAACCAGTGGCCGCTTCCTGCGCTTCACCGAAACTGTTGCGAGCAACTTCGAACGGACCTTTGCCGGTGGGCAGGTTCACTTGCACATTGCCGATGATGTAGGGGCCAAAGCCGCGCGGGGCGTGGAGCTGCTTGCGCAAGGATAGCGAGACATCGCCTACGCCGTAGCCATTGGCGCTATTGTCGATCTCCCGCGTGATGCCGTCTTCATTGGGTCCAGCAACCGGGGTGAGAACCGACGTGTCCCAGCGCGCGATAAAGGGCACATCGACCCCGATCTCGATGTCATTGGTGAGACCGTATTGCAGGCCGACTTTTTGCTGAAGGACGTCTTGCCGGCTTTCATTGATGTCGAATGTGCCGATGAGCACAGATTCGACCACTTCGACCCCGCGGAAAAGCGCACGATTACGGTCGGCGCGGGCATAGCTCCATTCAATATCGCCGCTGAGTTTGCCCTTTTGCGTGATCGCGCTGCCTTGGCGGCCAAGCGAGGCAATCTCAGGCTGACGGCCATCGTCTTCGGGCGCGACACCGACGGCTGTTTGCGTGTTTTGAGTGGTTTGAGCTGTGCGGGTTGGAGCTGTGACTGCAGGCTGAGCGCTATTCGCCGCATAGCGCACGGGCGCTTCAGCCGGTGTTTCGCCCAGGGCTAGCGCAAGGCGGCGCTCCATCGCATTGAGCTGTTCCTGCTGCGCCTGAAGCGCGGCAATTTGCTGCATAACGGAGCCGCGCTGAGCCGCGATTTCAGCGCGCATAGCCTGAAGTTCGCTCACATCAACCGATTGCGCGGGGGCCGCTGCTCCGTCGGTAAGGGCTTGCGCTGGCGCACCGGCCTCTTGTGCGGTTTCTGGAACCGCCTCCTGAGCAGAAACGGCAACAGGCGCTGCAAACATCGCAGCGCCTGAAAGCACGAGGCTAAGAAATGCGTTACGCATTATGATGACACCCGGTTGGGTTCGGTTAGAAACCGAAGCTTGCTGACTCCCAAGCAAGTGTGCCCAAAGTGGGTGCCAGCGAACCAATCGAACCCACTTCCATCCGCGACAGGTCGAGATCGACAGTCGTGATCGTGGAAATGGTGCGATTATCCGCTGTATTGGCAATAACGCTGCCCGTCGCACGACCCATTAGGTGAGAAACCTGTGTTCCAGGAACCTCAATGGTTATACGCGTTCTTGTATCATCGCCCTCGGTCACTGCCGAGACACCTTGAGACACTTGCTCAATCGATACAATGGGTGCGCCCTCTGCCAGCACATAGGATGAGCGCAAAACGAGCTCGCCATCAATGCTGGTTTCCTGACGGATGACCATATCCAAATCCACACCGCCGGGAAGGATGAAACCACCGCGTTCCTCTGCCAGTTCAGCCTCATCCATGGCTGCAACATCACCAAAGGGCGATTGCGCAGCCGCAGGCGTCGCCAAAGGCGCGGCCAAAACAGCAAACAACACAGCAAGAAGACGAATAATTCGCATTCTAAAACTCTCCAAATCCCGGCGCAGTTAGATTCAGCACTTGCTGACTAACCGGCTTGAACATGCTCTGATCCGCCCCAAAAGCTGTGACGCGGCCCCATTGCGCGTCTGCGTTAAAGGAAAGATGGTTAATTTTTGCCCCACCTGTCACGACAAAATAGACGCCGTTCCAGTCTTGCTCGAACTCTCTGCGGTCCATCCGGCGCAGGCCCAATGACGGATCACCGACCAGCACAAACCCGTCTTCTACGCCCTTAACCACGACGAAATGGCGGTAGCCATCCGGCGCGATTAGAGCGATGCCCGGCGTGTTCGCCTTGGCCACTTGGTCAAGCGTCACCTTATAGCCGTTTGCGTCAATTCCCGCAGCGGACAGGTAACGTTTCATGTCGAGCAATGAAAAGCCGAGCCGCTGGATCGCGTCTTGATCACCATCGCGCCACATGCCTTGAAACACATCATTCTCGCCCAGATTGCGGCCGTAATGATAGGTCAAAAGGGTAGCCAAGGCGGCGGAACCGCAGCTGAAATCAAACTGCTGGCGCACGACCGTGTCATAGCGTGTTTCCACCATGCTGCGCGGCGCCTTAGTAAGCGTTAGCCCGCCCGCATGCGTAGCAAGCTCAAACCGGCCATCATCCGCTGGTACAGCTGCGCAGGCCGGCAAAAGCATTGCCCCTGCAGCAGCTGCCCCCAACATAGCGGGCCGTTTGATGAAACGCGCGAAAGTCACTGGCTTAACCGGTCACAATCTTACTGTGAAGGCAGTGCGATATTGACTTGAACCGCAGCGTTAATCGCCACGTTATTGCCGGTGTTGGCGTTCACGATGGTAATGCCCGTCATATTGTTGAAGGCATTGTCGCGAAAGCTCACCGTACCCGTCCGCGAATTATCGCCAACGGTGTTTTCGCTCACTTCATTTGCCTGATCCGACTTGGAAACTTGCGACAAATCTTCGCGGCCAGCAATCTTGGCAAGCTTGGCTTCGTCAATCGGCTTAGCCTCGGCAAATATAGGTGCTTCAGCAGAAACGGCCGGTTTTGCAGCAGGCTTTTCCTCAGCCATCGCCGGTGAGGCAATAGCAGCAGCAGTTGCCGCAAAGGCCATGCATGTCTTTTTCATGGTCGGTCCCCTCTGGGACGAGGGTGCCTGCGCAGCACTAGCCGCGCCGCAGCACCCCCGTTCAGCCTCAGTTTACGCCGAGCTCAGTGCCCGAAACAGCGATGGTTACGCTGGCGTTTTGCGCCGCGCCTGCACCAGTGTTTTGGTTGAGAGCGTTCATGCCGGCATAGTTCTGGAAAGAATTGCCTCGGTTCACGAGCTGGATATTCATGCGCGCTGAGTCTTCAACGCTACCATAGTCCACATCCACGCCGGTCACGACGTTAGAGAGGGTCGCTTCTGCCACGATAGCGCTGTCATCAAACACGCTTTCATTCGCGAAAGACACTTCAGCAGAGTAATTGTCCGAAAGATCGTCAAAGCTATCAGTGATGGTGTCCGACGAATTGTCATTGGTCACCGAATTGTCATTGTGGCTGTCATAGTCGCGGTTGTCATCAAAGCTGTCTTGGAAATCGCGCTCTGAATTGTTGTTCATGCTGTCGCGGACAACAGTTTTGTCCGCATCGTTCACATCAACATCGGTCACGTCCACATCGACATTGGTTGTATCAACATCAACGCCATCATTGTCTTGAGCAAAGGCGCTTGTGCTGGTTGCAAGCAATACAGCCGCTGCGAAATACTTGGTCTTCATTTTATCGTGCCTCCAAAGCAAAGCAGGCACAATTATGCCCGTTGACTAGGATCAATACGCAGGGTGGTGCTTACGAATAGGTAATACTTAGAGTTACCAGATCTTAAGAAAGTGACTGGCGCTTCTGCCGCACAAAAAAGGCCTGACGCTCGAAAGCGCCAGGCCCCTTAAGCTTCTAAGCGGGGATCCTCTTAGAAACCGAAGACGACACCGACTCTGCCGCCTACTTCGCTGTTACCGCCAAGCCCGCTGCCGATGCCAGCAGTGATCGCAACATTATTGCTGATCCGTGCACCAAAGCTGGCCGCCACGGCTTCTTTGCCGTCGTAGAAGCCCGCTGCCATCGCGAGGTTGAACTTGGTGTCAGGCAGGAAGGTCATACCGCCCAGCGCGATGCTGGTCGCGGCCGCGCTCGAGATGCGTTCATCCAGCTCGGCGACCCGATTCTCCAGGCCGGCCACTCGGCTGCCGAGCGAAGTGATCTCGCTGCGGATCGAGGTGTCCGCTGCGATCCGAGCGCTTTGCTCAGCCGACAGACGGTCGAGTAAATCGGCATCGCCTGCAATCCGCGCATCTGTTTCAGCGGCAATCGCGTCAGCGTTCGCGGTGATATTGGCCGTGTTCAGGTCAATATCCGTGCGGTTCAGAGCGATATTGGCTGTATTGGCATCAATATCGGTGCGGTTTGCTGCGATGTTGGTGGTGTTGGTCGCAATGTTCGTCTCATTGGTGGTGATCCGGTTTTCGTGATCCACCAGAGCAGCAACCACTTCGACCTCTGCATTGGTTTCATCCGCACGCGGATCGCCAAGGTAGGCCTGAGCAGCAGCAGCGATTGCCGGATTGGCATTTTCCGCAGCTGGGGTCAGCACTTCATTGGCGCGGATCAGCGTGTTGGCAACATCGTCCAAACCTTCTTGCTGAGCCTGAGCGCTGGCGAGCTGAGCATCAGCCGCCTCAGCATCGGCCGCCAGCTCGGCAAGCCCGCCCGCATCCGGATCCGCTCCTGCTTCGGTGATGGCTTCAACAAAGTCATCATTGGCCGCAAGCGAATCGTTCAAAGTATCTCGTGCATCGGCCAACGCTGTGATCGCTTCGTCACGAAGATC
>CAZAIG010000058.1:0-13682 GCA_964485135.1 uncultured Porphyrobacter sp.
TGCGCGTCTGCTTGCGTGAAACCCCTCTCCCTAGGGCGCGTAGGGTTTGCTAACATGCGGCCATGTCTGATGTGACCGATATCCCTGCCGAAGAACCCGCAGAAGATCCATTTGATGCTCTGGTTGATGTGCCATTCGATGCAGCGTTAGAAGAACGCTATCTCGTCTATGCGCTCTCAACAATTACCGCGCGCTCCCTGCCCGATCTGCGCGATGGGTTGAAACCCGTTCATCGCCGCTTGCTGTGGACGATGCGTCAGTTAAAGCTCGACCCCAGCAATACGTTCAAGAAATCCGCGCGCGTCGTGGGCGAGGTGATTGGCAAATACCATCCGCATGGCGATACGGCGGCCTACGATGCGATGGTCCGCTTGGCCCAAGATTTCTCGCTGAGATATCCGCTGGTCGAAGGTCAGGGGAACTTCGGTAATATCGACGGCGATAACGCAGCGGCGTACCGCTATACAGAGGCACGCCTGACCAAAACCGCGATGCAGCTGATGGAAGGGCTGGATGCGGGCACGGTTGATTTCATCCCGACCTATAATGGCGAGGAGGAAGAGCCGGAGCTAATGCCGGGCCTCTTCCCCAATCTGCTGGCCAATGGTGCGAGCGGGATCGCGGTTGGTATGGCGACAAGCATACCATCTCATAACGCCGCGGAGATCATCGACGCGACGCTGGAACTGATCGACAATCCGCATGTTGAGCATTCGCGGCTGATGGAGCTGTTTCAAGGGCCCGATTTTGCGACCGGCGGACAGGTTGTCGATAGCGCTCAGCATATTGCCGATGCCTATGAAACGGGACGCGGATCTTTTCGTGTGCGCGGGCTTTTCCATGCAGCCGAGGCAGCAAAGGCCGAGGACCGCGAAGCTGGGATTGAGCGGCTGGGCGGGGGGCAATGGCAGCTCGTCATCTCGGAAATTCCCTATCAAGTGCAAAAGGGCAAATTGATCGAGCAGATCGCGCAGGCGATTGCCGACAAGAAACTGCCAATCCTGGACGATGTGCGAGATGAATCAGACGAGCAAATCCGTATTGTGTTGGTCCCGCGCAGCCGCAATGTCGATCCTGAACTGCTGAAAGAAAGCATCTTCAAACTCACCGATATGGAGACGCGTTTCTCGCTTAATATGAACGTGCTGGATGCAACCCGCACGCCCATGGTTATGGGCCTGAAAGAGCTGCTCCAGCATTGGACCCGCGCCCAGATCGAGATTTTGCAGCGCCGCAGCCAGTTCCGGCTTGACCAAATTGCCGCGCGGCTGGAGCTGGTCGAAGGGTATATTACCGCCTTCCTCAACCTTGACCGGGTGATTGAGATTATCCGGACCGAGGATGAGCCCAAGCCGGTGATGATGAAGGAGTTTAAGCTCACTGACCGCCAGACCGAGGCGATCCTCAACATGCGGTTGCGGTCTTTGCGCAAGCTGGAGGAGATGCAGCTGCGCGATGAAAAATCCAAACTGCTGGAAGAGCAGGAGGCTTTACAAAAACTGCTTGCCTCGCCTGCACGGCAACGCACACGGTTGAAGCGTGATTTGACCGCTTTGCGCAAGGATTATGCCGAGGATACTGAGCTGGGCAAACGCCGGACCAGAATCGAGGAGGCGGCACCCGCTGTCGAGTTTTCGATGGATGCGATGATCGAGAAAGAGCCGGTCACGGTGATCCTCTCGCAGAAGGGCTGGATCCGCGCGGCTAAGGGTCATGTCGATCTGGATCAAGAGTTCAAATATAAAGAAGGCGACGAGCTTGCCTTTATTGTCCACGCGCAAACCACCGACAAGCTGTTAATCGCGGCAGAAAACGGGCGCTTTTATACGATCGGCGCTGATAAATTGCCAGGTGCGCGCGGTTTTGGCGAACCGATCGGGTCGATGGTCGACCTAGAAGCAGAAACCAGCATCGCTAGCATGATCGTGCACAAGGATGGCGGGAGGTTGCTGCTCGCATCTTCGGTTGGAAAAGGCTTCGTCGCAGAGACTAAGGAATTGCTCGCAGAGACGAGAAAGGGGCGCCAAGTCGTCAATCTGAAAGGCGATGCGAAGTTTGCCGTGATGCATGAGATTGCGGCAGAGGATGATCACGTTGCGGTCGTGGGTGACAATCGCAAGCTGGTCGTCTTTAACCTTGAAGAAATGCCGGTCATGGCCAAGGGGCAGGGCGTGATGCTGCAAAAATACCGCGATGGCGGCCTCTCCGATGCCAAAACGTTCAAGCTTGACGACGGGCTAAGCTGGCAGATGGGCGGGAAAGGGGATCGGACCCGCACCGAAGGCGAAATGTGGCAATGGAAGGTCGCGCGCGGCGGGGCGGGCCGATTGCCTCCACAAGGCTTCCCGAAGAACAACCGGTTTTAGGAAGAAAGCACGTCATCCAGCATTTGCTGGACGCGGGCCTCATCGGGGAAGCCTTCAGCAACCCAGCGCGCTTCGATCTCGCGCATGATCCGTGCGACTTCGGGGCCAGCACCTACGCCGCGCGCCACAATCGCGCCACCTTTCAGCGGAAAGCGCGGCGGCTCCCAGTCTTTGATGGCGCTCGCATCAGCCCCTGCTAGCAATAGTCTGTCGGCCGCGCTTTCGGTTCCGCATTGGTAGGCCAGCGCTTGCGGATTGTCCGCATCACTGGCCGCGCGCTCCGCCGCCGTCATCAGCCGCGCGCGCTGCGCTTTTGAAAGCCGTAGCCGCACCGCAACCGTCTCTGCGACCGGTGCCAATGCTGGCAGAAGCGCCGCCAGACGCCGGATAGGGTCGGGGGCAAAACCTTGCGCGCTTTCCGCCGCAATCAGAGCCTGCAAAGCCGCTAGGTTCGCAGGTGTTGTCTCTGGCAATATTACTTCCAGCACGCCCAATTCGCGCATCTTTTCAAAAGCGCGAGCAGGATCGGGCAGAGCGCAGATGGCAAGCAACTCCATCGCTACACGCTCGCGGCTCAGCCCCTTCAAAGTCGCTGATAGTTCTGCGCAAGCAGCAACCGCCTCTGCGTCCCAATCCGCTCCGAAACGCGCTTGAAAACGGAAATAGCGAAGGATCCGCAAGTGATCCTCTTTTATCCGCTGTCGAGCGTCGCCGATAAAGCGCACCGCGCGCGCCTCCAGATCAGCAAGCCCGTCAAAATAGTCCTCAATCGCGTAAGTTTCTGGGTGAGCATAAAGCGCATTGATCGTGAAGTCGCGCCGAGCGGCATCCTCGCGCCAATCGCTGGCAAATGCTACGGTCGCGCGCCGCCCGTCGGTGCTGACATCATGGCGCAGCGTCGTGATCTCAACCGGCCCATCGCTAAACACGGCAGTGATGGTGCCGTGGTCGATACCCGTTGGCACGACTTTGATCCCTGCATCTTTACAAAGGCGCATCGTCTCCTCGGGCAGATGCGTTGTCGCGCAGTCCACATCATGGACATCCAGCCCCAGCAGAGTGTCGCGGACGCAGCCGCCAACCCAGCGGATGCTTCCCGCGCCCAATGCAGCGGCGAGCTGCGCCAACCCTTCGCGCTGCATCCAGCTGGCTTGGGGAAGCACGCTCATGAAAGCCTCCTTGCCAAATTAGCAATTATCCCCGCGGTCACGCCCCAGATCCGAAAGCCATCATAGTGCATTTCAAAGTAATGCCGCATTTCGCCCTTCCAAAACGCTTCTTGGCTGCTCCATTTATCGCGCGCAAGCAAGAGATTGAGCGGAACCTCGAACCATGCTTCGACTTCCGCCGGGTTTGGGGTGAGAGGCAGATCGGGCGGGATCGTCGCGAGCACTGGCGTAATGTCGAAGCCCGTGCCTGTCTGATAGCGGTCGGTCGTGCCGATCACTTTGACTTGGGGCGGGGGCAAGGCAAGCTCCTCATCCGCTTCGCGCAGGGCAGCAGCAATCGCATCTTCGCCTGCGTCCAATTTGCCGCCGGGAAAGGCGACTTGGCCGGGATGGCTACGCATGCTTTGCGGACGCTGGGTTAGGAGTACGGTAGGGTTAGGGCGCTCGGTGACGGCGATCAGCACGGCGGCATCTGTTGATCGGTCAATTTCGGCAAAGCGAATGTCTGTTTCAAGTTTGCCAACGTCGCGTTCATGCCCTTTGGATAAGGCTGCTGTAAGCTGGGCGTGAAGCGCGCTCATAAGCCGGTTTGAGCAGGGATCAGCGAGTAGTTTTCCGTGCCGCTCGTTACCGATGTGCCGTCCGACTGATCGAGCGCGATTTCAACCAGCTGTGCCCAAGTGCTGCGGTTGAGCCGCGCATCGCAGCCGCGCCGAACATGCACGTAGATCGCGGGTGTATCGGCATCGCCCGCTGCGCGGATCGGGTGTTCTGGCCCTGCGAGCACCAGCTCATCTGTGTTCAGGCGAAAGGCGATATCGCCGTCCTTTACCGCACAATCCACCGCAACAAAAGGCGCATCATCCACCGCTATCGTCAGCTTTTCAAACGGGGTGACGAGCCAGTGCTGGCCGGCCTCATCGCGCGTCATTAGTCCGGCGAATGCGCGCACCATTGCCTCGCGCCGGATCGGATCGCCTTCATGCAGCCAAGTCCCATCGGGCAGGATTTGCATAAAGCTGTCGCCCTGCTTTTGCGGTGCCCAATTTTCAACCGGCGGCAGTTTGCGCTGCGCCACTTGCTCCGCAATTTCAGAGAGCGACAATTCGGCGAGGTAGGGGGGCGGTTCGTAAGGCATTGCACGAAGGGGGATGGCAGAGACGCGCCATGCCGTGCAAGAGCGTGCTCGTCCTTAACTGGGGGTAGCGTTTCTGGCCGCTTCCTGCGTTTCGGCAGTCCACGGTCCGAGCATGCCTTTTTCCGGCAGCACAGCAGGATTGGCGGCGCGCACCAATAGCCGCGCGGGATCATTGGGTCCGGGGCAATGCCAGTGCTGTGTATGCTCTGCGGTAAAGCCAAAAAAGCGGCCGTAATATTCAGGATCACCGATAAGCACTTGTGGCAAGGCGGTGGGTGATGTCCCGATGGCATCAATGACGGCGAGCATAAGTGCTTTGCCAAACCCCTCGGTCTGACGCTCTGGCACAACGGCAACCGGGCCCACCATCAGCAGCGGGTGAGGGAGACCATGCGGATCAGTGAGCGCAACTGGCCAAACCTGGATCGTGCCGGTCAGCATATCGGCATCATCGAGCGCGGCGAAGCTCAGCGCCTCCAGCCAAACGGTCCCTTCGCGGATACGGTAAGCTGTGCGTGCAAATCGGTCAGCACCAAAGGCGCGGTCGAGCAATTGCTCGATCAATTCAGTGTCGACATTGGCAAGAGGTATAAGGCTGGGCATAATGCGCGCCGCGCTTAGGTGCAGGCTTTGCGAATGTCGATATAATTGCGCTTGTGGCTGCTAAAGAGAGAGCTTCAGCAAGCGCCCGTCTTCACCATCTTCGACAACCCAAATTGCGCCATCCGGCCCTTCAGTAACAGCCCGCAAGCGGTTGCCATCAAGGGGGATCCGGTTCTTTTCAGAAGCGTTTTCTCCGTCAAGATCGACATGGACCAATGCGCTTGCCGCAAGTCCGGCGATCAGCGCATCGCCTTTCCAGCCTGCGAACATATCGCCGCGATAGATCATCATATCGCCCGGGGCGATGACTGGCGTCCAGTCCAGAACGGGCTTCACAAAACCGTCATCCTCTGTGTGATCGGGAATATCCTTGCCGCTATAGTGGTCACCATTGGAGCGCGTAGGCCAGCCATAATTGGCCGCTTTGGTGACGATATTCAGCTCATCGCCGCCAGCGGGGCCATGCTCGATTTCCCAAAGGCGGCCTTCGCCATCCCAGTCCATGCCAAGGATATTGCGGTGGCCCCATGACCAGATCTGGTTGGTGGGGGAAGCCTTGTCCGCCCACGGATTGTCCGAAGCAGGCGTGCCATCCAGATTGAGCCGAATAATGGTACCCAAATTGTTGCTATTGTCTTGCGCTGGCTCCAATTCCTGCCGGTCGCCGCTTGCAATCAGCAAGTGTTTTTCATCAGGAGTGAGCAACAAGCGGTGCGAATAATGCCCGCGCTTGGAGGTTTTGGGGGTTTGCCTCCAAATGACTTCGAGCCCTTCGACAGCGCAAGTGTCAGAACAATTAAGCGTGCCCTTACCAACAACAGCACCTCGCGTTTTGCCGTCTCCAGCCTCTGCCCAGCTAAGATAGATCGTGCGCGAGCCGACATCGCTAGCGCTTTCGCTGTCGAGAAAGGCAATGTCGCCAAGGCCGCCCTGACCACCATAAGCGACTTCGGGCAGGCCGCTGACTGTCAAGCGTGACCCATCCGCGGCGTTCTGAATGAACATTTCGCCTGATTTCTCGGTTACGGCGAGCATTTGTGTGCCCGGTATAAAGGCCAAAGCCCAGCCTTCATTCGCAGTGCCGCTTTGCGTGACTGTGATATTCGCTTCAGAAATCGCAGCGGCGGCTTGCTGCGTGTCCACATCTTGTGCGGGCGCGCAGCTTGCGAGTGACAAAGCGGCGGGGGATAGGATTAGGGCGGTTTTGGAAAGATAGGTCATGCTCTCAGGAACTCCCGAAACAGAAAAAAGTGCCAAGAATTTTGTCATCGGCGTCGATGAGGCGGGGCGGGGCCCACTGGCTGGCCCCGTAGTGGCAGGTGCGGTGGTATTGGGCAAGTGCGCACCAAGCGGCTTGGCGGATTCCAAGAAACTTTCATCGAAACGTCGCGCGGTTTTGGATGAGCAGATACGCGCGAGCTGCGCATGGGCTGTGGGCGTGATCGAACCCCCACAGATCGATGAAATCAACATTCTACAGGCAACTCTAGAAGCGATGACTCAGGCTGTGTCCCGGCTGTGTACTATGCTGGATGCAGCGCCCGCGCATATTCTGATCGATGGCAATATGACGCCTCAAGGACGCCGCGATGGGTGGTATTGGACAAACGCCCGCGCGATTGTCGGCGGAGATGGCAGCGAGCCGTGCATTTCTGCTGCCTCCATTATCGCCAAGGAATATCGCGACCGGATCATGATTGCAGCGGCAAAAGAGCACCCGCAATATGGCTGGGAAAGCAATAAGGGTTACGGGTCAAAGCACCACATGGAGGCTTTGCGCACTCACGGCCCCACACCACTGCACCGGCATAGTTTTGCCCCTGTCGCGCAGGCTGCGCTTTTGTAATGGCGCGCCCTATGAAACACGCAGAAGATACTCTAAGCGCGGCTCATGTTTGAGACCATTGTGATGATTATCGGCGGACTGATCGGCCTTGCTGTCGGCGGCGAATTGCTCGTGCGCGGCGCGGTTGGGATTGCGCAAAAACTGGGCGTGTCGACCCTTTTTACGGGACTCGTCATTGTTGGTTTTGCGACCAGCATGCCGGAAATGGTTGCTAGTGTTCAGGCCGCTCTAGAAGGGTCGCCGGGTATCGCATGGGGCAATATTGTTGGCTCGAACCTTGCCAATACGCTGCTGATTTTGGGCGCGACGGCTTTGGTGGCTCCCATTGCATTGTCTGGCGGAGGGCGGCGCGATGCGGTGGTCGCATTGATCGCGACATTGGCGCTTGCTGGCCTTGCCTATTCACAGATGGGAGCAGGCTGGATCGGCTGGATATTGCTGGCCGCGATTATCGCTTACATTGTGTGGCGCTATCTCAATCCGGGTGCCGCTCAGGACGATGATGAGGGCGAGGATGGTCCGCAAAGCGGTCTCTTTGCAGCTGGATTCTTTGCAGCTGGGTTAGCGATATTGGTTTTTAGCGGCCAGATTTTGGTCAGCGGCGCGATTGACTTGGCGACCTTGTTCGGGGTTAGCGAGACTGCGATTGGAATTACTGTGGTTGCTTTTGGCACGAGCTTGCCAGAACTGGCGGCTTCTGTGGCGGCGGCTTTGCGCGGGAAACCCGGCCTTGCGATCGGCAATGTGGTCGGTTCCAATATTTACAATATCTTCCTGATCGGTGGCGTCACAATGTCTATCGCGCCATTCGCGCTGCCAGAGAATTTGTTGGGGCTGCAAATGGGGCTTTTGATCGTCAGCGCGGTCATATTGCTCGGCCTTTTGTGGTGCGCAAAACGCATCGGGCGCGTGATTGGCTCTGCGCTGCTGGCGATTTTCCTCGCCAATGTCGCCTTCGTATTGACTTGAGTCCTGATAGCAACACACAACATATCGAGTCTGATATTCCGTCTAAGACTCAACATCTTGTGGCGGACTCTTTTCGTTCTCCCCAAAGTCTTGAGCTAATAACCACTCATTAACCATAATCTTCGAAAAGATTGTTCTTGACGTTACGCGCGCGGGGACTCACCCTGTGGATAACTCAGGGCATAAGAGGTGAATGATGGGGGTCCAAGAGACCGTAAAGATGCGCGCCAAGCGCGAGGCAAAGGCACCCAAACAGGCGCCCAAAGCTGCGCGCGCTGATCTGCCGCTTGGCAAAATCTTGGACGGGGATTGCATCGAAGCCATGCGGTCCATTCCCGATGCCAGCGTGGATTTGGTGTTCGCCGATCCGCCCTACAATCTCCAGCTAGGCGGCGATCTCAACCGGCCCGATGGCAGCCAAGTGGATGCAGTGACCGATCACTGGGATCAGTTCGACAGTTTTCAGCTGTATGACCAGTTCACCCGTGATTGGCTGATCGAGGCCAAGCGTATCTTGAAGCCCGATGGCGCATTATGGGTGATCGGCAGCTATCACAATATTTACCGCGTGGGCGCGATTTTACAGGATCTGGGCTTCTGGATCCTCAACGATATTGTCTGGCGCAAGACCAATCCGATGCCGAATTTCAAAGGTACGCGCTTCACCAATGCGCATGAGACTTTGCTGTGGTGCAGCCAAGGCGAAAAGTCGCGCTACCATTTCAATTACCGCGCGATGAAGACGCTCAATGACGAGCTGCAAATGCGTAGCGATTGGGTGCTGCCGATTTGTTCGGGCGGCGAGCGATTGAAAGAAGGCGGAACGAAAGTTCACCCCACGCAAAAACCGGAAAGCCTGCTTTACCGCGTCCTATTGGCAACGACTGAGAAGGGCGATGTTGTGCTCGACCCGTTCTTTGGGACGGGCACGACCGGCGCGGTTGCCAAGCGGTTGGGGCGTGAGTGGATCGGCTGTGAGCGCGAGGATGTGTACCGCGATGCCGCTTACAAACGAATTGCGAAGGAATTGCCGCTGGATGAAAGCGCGATTGAAACCATGCAGGCGAAAAAGGCTGCTCCGCGCGTTGCCTTTGGTGCTTTGGTGGAAAACGGCCTGATTAAGCCGGGCACCAAAGTGTTTGACAAGAAACGCCGCTGGACTGCCAGTGTTCGGGCCGATGGGTCATTGGTATTGGATGCTGATCCGAAGAAGGTGGGCTCGATCCATGGCCTTGGCAAAGAGCTGCAAAATGCGCCCAGCTGTAATGGTTGGACTTTCTGGCATATGGTCGATCCGGCGAGCAAAACGGGTGAAATTAAGCCTGTGGATGCTGCGCGCCAGCTTCATTTGCTCAGCATTGAGGATTGAGCTGCATTAACCAGCTCTCCAAGCGTTAACTTTGCCGTTTTGCGGTGTGCTGAAAACGGACCGTTAATTGTATTTGGTCGCAGTTGCTGCAGCTTTTGCTGCAAAGGGACGCATTCGGCTGCATCCATAGCCGAGTTGCTGCGTATCTTGTTCAGCGTAACAACGCCAAATACCTTCCTTTTGGAGATACTTAATGAAGAAAGTTGCTTTCCCCCTGATGGCTGCAATGGCCGCAATGCCAAGCGTCGCCTATGCGCAAAGCGATGATGAGGGTCCCTATATTGCGGTTGATGTCGGCGCTGTATTTGCCAAGGATTCTATCAATGTTGGCGAATTCAACGCAACTGTTCCCGCCACCCCAGATTTCGGTGAAATTCCCGCGGATACTCCGCTTGCTTGGGATACTGAATTTGATACGGGCGTAACGTTTAGCGGCGCTGTTGGTTACGATTTTGGCAATGGTTTTCGCGGTGAAGTGCAAGGCTTCTATTCCGAATATGATGTGAACACCCATAGCGGTGTAACCGTTGGTGATGCGAATATCGATTCAGTCGATGTAGCTGTGCTGACGCGCGGTGCGCCCGCAGCGGGCAACCCTACTGTCGGTGCAGTTGTCGCCGATGGTCAGGGCAGCATCTCGTCCTATGGCGCCTTCCTCAATGCCTTTTACGACATTGATACAGGCAGCGTGTTTGAACCCTATGTCGGTGTTGGTTTCGGCTATGTTGGAACCGACGTCGATTATTCGCCATCTGGTGTTCCTATTGCTGATGCAAAGGACGACGGTTTTGCCTATCAATTGATGGCTGGCGGTACGATCAAGCTGTCGCGTTCTGCAGAGGTTTTCGCGCAGTACACCTACCGCGATATGCTTGATGAAGTCGACGTGCCGCTTGATCTGCTTCCTGCCGATCTTGGCATTGAAACTGATCAGTCCATCGTGTCGGGCGGTCTTCGCTTTAAATTCGGCAACTAATCGCCATTGAAATGTTGGAGAAGGGCTGCGCGAAAGCGCGGCCCTTTTTCATTTTTGGTTCATGTGTTGGGATAGCGCGCCGGTAAGGCTAGAGCTGGCACCCAATCTTCGATAAAGCCAGCGCTATGAACGAGAAAATATACATCCGACCCGCTGGTTTTGCATCTTCCCCGCAAGCTGCTGACGGAGCCGCCATTCGGCTGGCCGGCGGAATGGTTTACGCCTCGCAATTTGCGCTTATCCGAACTGAAAATGGGAGCGTGGTCTCAAGAGGTCTATACGGGGTCTCCGATTTAGAAGGGGCCATCTCCGAACTACCAGAAGCCCTAAAAGACGATGCAGGCGTGCAGTGGGCCGATCTCCAGCGCATCCATAGCCCGATCCAATTGGGAGAGCGCACTATCCGGCTTGATCAGCCGCAAATTATGGGCATTCTCAACGTGACGCCCGATAGTTTCAGCGATGGCGGTGAGTTCCTTGAGCGGCCTGAACATGGTCAGGCGCATGCCTCTGATATGTTAGAAGCGGGCGCAGCGATCATCGATATTGGCGGCGAAAGCACGCGTCCAGGCGCTCAGGCAACATGGGAAGGGGACGAGAAAGAACGCGTCCTGCCAGCGGTTGAATATTGCGCGAATATGGGCGCTGCGATCAGCGTGGATACGCGCCGCGCGGGCGTGCTGGAGGCAGCTTTGGAAGCGGGTGCTCACATCGCCAATGATGTCTCTGCTATGCGTTATGATCCGCGCAGTCACGCAGTCGCAGCAGCAGCGCAATGCCCCGTGATTTTGATGCACGCGCCGGGCACGGGCGATGATTTGCACGAAGGCGGAAATTACAACAATGTCGTCTTCGACGTGTTCGATGCGCTTGCCGAATGCCGCGACGCAGCTATCGAGGCGGGGATAGCGCGCGAGCGGATTATCCTTGATCCGGGCATCGGATTTGGCAAGACGCTGGCGGAGAACTTGCAACTTATCAACGCATTGCCGCTGTATCATGCATTGGGTCAGCCACTAGTATTGGGTGTCAGCCGTAAGCGTATGATTGGCGCTCTTTCCAATGAAGCGGGCGCACATGAGCGGATGGGAGGAAGCATTGCGCTCGCCATTGCAGGAATGAATGCGGGCGTGCATATCTTGCGCGTTCATGATGTCGCCGAAACGGTGCAGGCCCGCAATGTGTGGCGCGGAACACGCGATGCGGCGCTAACTGACTTTTCCGATCACTGTGACTAAACCAATCAATCGCACTTTTGCGTAACTAATCTGGTTTGCCCCTCGAATGGTGTGGTGAGTGTCCAGCGCCCCTTTGCTGCGCGCCGATCAACATTTTCACGAGGAATATTCTACCATGTTAAAACGCACAACGCCGATTATGGCGACCATTAGTCTTGCCGTAATCGCAGCTGCTTTCCCCCAAGTTGCTCAAGCGCAAGATACTGAATTTGAACTGGAAAGCGGCGTGTATGTCACTGCGGCGGTTGGTGTTACGTCACCCAGCGATGAAACCTTTGAAGGCGTTCAAGCGCCAACCGGCACAGCGCCCGGTGTCGCTGGAGCTCCGGCCCGCGTTGCGAGCGAATTTGACGAAGGTTTCACCTTTGCCGGCAGCGTTGGTTACAAACTTCCCACACGCGTTTTGGGCGTGTTTCAGCCGAGCATTGAGCTGGAATACAGCAATGCAAACTCTGATGTTTCAGGCGGCGCGTTTAACACCGGCAGCCAAACCTTTAGCGGTGATATTGAAGTCAATACCTTCACCGTGAACTACCGCTCTGAAATCCGGGTGAAGGAAAATCAAACCATCGTTCCTTTTTGGGGTGGCGGTATCGGGATCGCCGAGGTTGATACCGACATCAGGTATTTCCCAAACAACGGCGTAGCAACCGCTCCGACTTTTGCTGTCCAAGGCAGCGATACGGCGCTGGTTTTGCAAAGCAATGCGGGTGTCAGCATCCGTCTAACCGACAATATCGATCTTGAGGGCAAGGTTCGCTATCAGCGTACATCCGATCTCGATTTTGAGCGGCGCTTTATCGCTGATAATAGCGGATCAGTGAATGCCGAAGTGGATGGCAATTACGAAACCGTATCGGGTCTTGTGGGGCTGCGTTACCGTTTCTAACTGCCGTTAAAACTGACTAGGACAGGGGCCGTTTGCGAGAATTCGCAGGCGGCCTTTTTCCTTTCGTCAAACAATTGTCACGGTGCTAGTGCACAGAGAGATCGAATACACTTTTTCGGAGAATCGTCCCATGCGCTCAATCATTCCTGCTCTCACTAGGATTACAGCTGCGAGCGCGCTTGCTCTTATGGCTGCGCCGCTTTCGGCCCAGGATGTGCCGCTGTCATCAGAGGAGCTACTCGCGCCTTATTATGCCAAGCTGGCGAAGAGCGTCGATCTGCCGGTTGCGCCGGCCAATGTGTCGCTCGCAGATGACGCGGCCATCAGCCGCATCAGCTTTGGCAGCTGCAATCACCAATTGCGCCACCAGACGATCTGGGCCGAAATTGCCAAGAATGACCCTGACGTTTTCCTGTTTATCGGCGACAACAATTACGGCGATCAGGGCTGGGCAGGCGACGCCTCGCTCAGCACCTTGCGCGAAGCCTATAGCGTGATGGCAAAATCACGCGAACTGGCCGACTTCAGAAGCAAGGTTCCGATGATGGTTACATGGGATGACCATGATTACGGCTTCAATGATGGCGGGGCCAGCTTTGCTTATCGCCAGTGGGCCGAGACGATTTACGAGACGTTTTGGGATTCGTCCGATGCGGTAAAATCGCGTCCGGGCATTTATGAAAGCCGGATCGTCGGCAAAAAGGGCAAGCGGGTGCAGCTTATCCTGCTCGACACGCGCTATTTCCGCTCTGATTTTGAGAGGATGCCCTATCAGAAAGAACGTCCACCGCTTGGCCCCTATGTCCCTTCGGCTGATGCATCGAAAACGATGCTGGGCGAGGCGCAATGGGCATGGTTGGAGCAAGAGCTGGCGAAACCGGCGGATGTGCGGATTGTCGCATCCTCGATCCAAGTCATTACGGATGCGCATGATTACGAGAGTTGGGAGCAATTGCCGACAGAGCGAGCCAAGCTCTACGCAATGCTGGCGGGCCGCGAGGATAGCGGGCTGGTACTGCTCTCGGGTGATCGCCACGCTGGCGGGATTTATTCAGAGACAATTGGCGGGGAAACCTTTTGGGAGCTGACCAGCTCTTCGATGAATTATTCCTTCTCCTC
>CAZAIG010000059.1:0-13678 GCA_964485135.1 uncultured Porphyrobacter sp.
GCCTCAAGCGCAGGTTATCGAAAGTTGAAATCATAGGGCCAAAACGGTCACGCAGTGACCGCAAGCCCGAACGGGCGTCCGCAGCAGCGCGGGCTTGCCCGCAAGCTGCGAGGATATCGCACACCGGACGGTGTGCGGAAAATCAAATGACCAAATCTAAACCCTGCCCCATTTGCGGTAAACCGCGAGTCCCATCCTTTGCGCCCTTTTGCTCACAGCGCTGCAAGGACCGCGATTTGGCAAGGTGGTTCGGCGATGGCTATGCCGTTCCCGGCCGCCCAGCTGATCCAGAAGAGATCGCGCGCGAGGAATGGGAGCAAAACCAGTAGAATGATGCTCATTTCCTCTTGCCAATCGCTTTCGCCCTCGCCATAGCGCGTCCTTCATTTGCTCGCCGATGCGCATGCCGTGTCGCTGCTGCAGCGAATGCCCGGGTAGCTCAGGGGTAGAGCAGCGGATTGAAAATCCGCGTGTCGGTGGTTCAAATCCGCCCCCGGGCACCATTCGCTTAGAGTTTCGGGCAAAGCATTGTGCCAAAGGTAAGGAAACGCCATGAGCCGTCGTCGCCAAATTTACGAAGGCAAGGCCAAGATCCTTTACGAAGGTCCTGAGCCCGGCACGATCATTCAATATTTCAAGGATGATGCAACCGCGTTCAATGCGGAAAAGAAAGGCACGATCAATGGCAAAGGTGTGATCAACAATCGCATCTCAGAGCATGTCTTTACCCGCCTTTCGCACATTGGGATCCCGACCCACTTCATCCGCCGCTTGAACATGCGCGAACAGCTGGTGCGGCAGGTGGAGATTGTCCCGATCGAAGTGATTGTGCGCAATGTTGCTGCGGGCTCGATTTGCAAGCGATTGGGTCTGAAAGAGGGCGAGCAATTGCCCCATACTCTGATCGAATATTGCTATAAAGATGATGCTTTGGGCGATCCTTTGGTAGCCGAAGAACACATCGCCTGCTTCAATTGGGCGAGCCAAGAAGAGATGCAGGATATCGCCTCAATGGCGATCCGCGTGAATGATTTCCTTGTGGGCATGTTTGCCGGGATTGATATCCGTCTGGTCGACTTCAAACTGGAATTTGGCCGCATGTATGACGGCGATTTCAGCCGCGTTATTCTGGCCGATGAGATCAGCCCTGATGGTTGCCGCCTATGGGATATGAAATCGGGCGAGAAACTGGATAAAGACCGCTTCCGCCGTGATCTGGGCGGGGAAGAAGAAGCCTATCAGGAAGTCGCAAGGCGGCTTGGCTTGCTTCAAGAAGAAGAAAGCACACCCGGCGAGGTGCTTGACCTATCGAGCCACCGCAACCGCCTGCGCGGTTCGACCCCACCAGCGAAAAAGTAAGCGCTTCTAGTCGCCGTGAGTCTGTTTGGCCGCATTTGGCGATGCATCATTCTCTAGCTCTGCGTCGCTGCGACCTTGCTCCAATTTCGGTTGAGCCGCA
This sequence comes from uncultured Porphyrobacter sp., assembly GCA_964485135.1. Classification (GTDB taxonomy): domain Bacteria; phylum Pseudomonadota; class Alphaproteobacteria; order Sphingomonadales; family Sphingomonadaceae; genus Erythrobacter. Next base: position 1,460 of record CAZAIG010000059.1, read on the forward strand.
GCCTCTTCATAGTTTGGGTCAACTAGCGCCTCGTCCACCATCGCTTTGCGGTGAAGGTAGATCTTAATCGACACAATCACGGTCGGGATTAGGAAAAGCGCAATCCCGACAATCATCAATGTTATCGTCGTAACGCCAGCTTTATCTTCCATCAGCGCTTTTATCGGATCCCACAGGAACCACGCCGTCAGCACCCACAGCAGCGCGCCGACATACATGCCCAGCCGCTCGTCCAGAACCAGACCGACCGCAGACTGATCGCCCTCCCAAAAGCCGCGCGACTGCGAAAGGCCCGATGTTTCACGCAAGCGGTCAATCTCTGTTTCCGCCGCACTAAGCTCATTGTGCGCTTTGTCGAGATCATGTTTCAGCCGCGATGCCTCACGCGCAGAGGTCGCGATCTCTCCGGAATGCGCTTTTGAGCTGTGGCGCAGCTCGTCCAGCTCAGCTTCCAAAGCGGCGCGCTTCGCTTTCTCCTCGGCCAATTGCCGCCGCATTTCAGGGTTGGCAGAGCCAATCACCGTGTCGAGCGCTTCTTCGCCCAGCGGGTCATCGGCATATTGCGAAAGCCATGCGCGCCAACTCGCTACATCGGCGCCCTCTGCCTGAAGCTTGGCATAGCTAGCGAGCCCTGGACGACCAACAATTTTGCCGATGCGTTCAAGCAAGCGAAACCATACAGCATTGCCGGACTTTTCTGCCCCTTCGCTTAGCGGCTCTGCATGGATCGAGCGGAATTCGAGCGGCAAAGTACACTCTTCCAATTGCACTGCTACCAGCCGGTCGCGCTCTGCGCCGCTGCGCGCTTCGTTGCGAACCCAATCCGATTCCACAGACGTGTTCGACCATAGAACCATTACGCCCGATGCGGCTTCTATCTCTGCTTCGATTTTGCGATCAAAATTGTCGCCTGCATCAATGCCTGCATCAAACCAAATGTCGAGCTTTAAGCTTTCCAGAGCATCGCGGATCTGAATGCAGCGAGGCCGGTCCGCCCGTGCATAGCTTATGAATAGATCGGCCATGTGCATCCCCCATGCCTGCCCATTTAATGCCAGCACAGTCTACGCGTAGGTCTCCGGCTCGGCAAGCCGTTCAGAAAGTTGGCGCATTCATCCAAATCGCCGCATTTGCGCATTTCCTGATTAATCTTCTTGTCAGTTAAGCGGCCTTAAGGCAGCAAACCAATATGCAGAAAAACTCTTCTCGCGCATTTGCGCTTTTCGCAGCCACGGCTTTGGTTACCACCTTCACGCCTGCCTCCGCGCAGAACTCGCCGGATGTAAAGGCAGCGGAAGACTCCGCCACCAGCCTGCCTGCCCAGCCGCTCTGGATCTTTGATGAAAGCGATATTCCCGTTGATCCCGACTACACATTCGGCGTGCTGGGTAATGGCATGCGCTATATCTTGCGAGAAAATGCCACGCCAGAGGGCCAGGCATTGGTGCGGCTGCACATCGGCTCTGGCTCGCTTGATGAAACTGATAGCGAACAAGGTCTGGCGCATTATCTGGAACATATGGCCTTTAACGGCACGACCAATGTGCCAGAAGGCGAGATGATCGCCTTGCTAGAGCGCGAAGGGCTTGCCTTTGGCGCAGACACCAATGCCTCGACCGGTTTTGAGGCAACAACTTATAAGCTTGATCTGCCGCGCAATGATGAAGATCTGCTCGACACGGCGGTCATGATTATGCGGGAAACCGCCAGCGAAATGACGATCAGCGAAGACGCGGTTGAGCGTGAGCGCGGCGTTATTTTGGCCGAGCGGCGCGACCGGCGCAATTTCGCCTATCGCAATTTGGAAGACAATCTGGAGTTTGCCACCCCCGGCGCGCGGTATAATAGTCGCCTGCCCATCGGCATATTGGATATCCTAGAGAACGCGACCGCTGCTGATCTTCGCGGGTTTTATGAACGCACCTATGTGCCCAAAAACGCAGTGATGATCATTGTCGGCGATTATCCGGTTGATGTGATGAAGGCCGCTTTGGAAAAGCACTTTGACAGCTGGGACAATTCTGCCCCTGCCCCCGCTGATCCGGTCACTGGTCCGGTCGATATTGAACGCAAGGGCGAGACCGATATTTACACCGATCCTGCCTTGTCAGAGCGCGTTCAGCTATGGCGCTATGGACCATGGAAAGATCGGCCAGACAGCGCGCAAACACGCCGCGACGCCATCCAGCGGCAAGTGGGATACGGCATTATAAACCGCCGTCTGGCAAAGCTGGCACGCGGCGAAAATGCGCCTTTCCGCAGTGCAGGTTTTGGCGCGAGCGATTTGTTCGAAGATGCTCGCCAAACCAATCTGGTCATCAGCTCTGCCGATGGCGAATGGGAAAAGGGCCTGACCGCGGCCACATTGGAACTGCGTAAGGCCATGATGTTCGGCTTTTCCGAAGCCGAAGTGGCGGAGCAAGTCGCTCGGCTGCGCTCATCCATCGAAGCCAGCGCAAGGGCAGCGGATACGCGCACCAATGGCGCATTGCTGGGCGGGGCGATTGGGTTGATCGAAAATGAGCGCATCCCCTCAACGCCGCAAAGCTCGCTTGAACGGTTTGAGGCGATGGCGGATCAAATCACCGCCAAGAATGCGCTAGCCGCCGTGATGGCAGACGCAACGCCGCTTTATGATCCACTGATCCGCTTTACTGGGCGCACTGCGCCAGAAGGCGGTGAAGCAGCGCTTAGATCGGCTTGGGATGCAGTGATGGCTATGCCGGTCACAAAGCCTGAATTCGCTGAAGCAGCGGAGTTTGGATACACAGACTTTGGCGCAGACGGCGCAGTGGCGTCGGATACCACAGATGAACGCCTTGGTCTGCGCAGAATTCTCTTTGCCAATGGCGTGCGCCTGACACTGAAAAAGACCGATATTCGCGAAGATCAAATCCGCTACCGAATGGGCGTTGATGGCGGACAATTGCTGAACACAGCCGAGAACCCGCTCGCCACAGCGATGGTCGCAACCTTGCCAGCGGGCGGGCTTGGCAAGCACAGCCAAGACGAGCTGACGACCATTCTGGCTGGCAAACGTGTTTCTACCAGCATTGGCGCAGGCGCAGACCGTTTCACTATGTCCGGTTCAACCATTCCGCAGGACTTGGCTCTGCAAATGCAATTGCTGGCAGCGGCGATCACTGACCCCGGCTACCGCAAGGAGGCGGAAGAACGATACGCCAAGTCAATCGACAATTTCTTCGCCAATCTGGATGCGACACCGGGGCGCGTGTTGAGCAATGCCTTGGGCGGAATACTGTCGGACAATGATCCGCGCTTCACCCTTCAAAACAAGGAAGCCTATGAGGCGCGAAGCTTTGCCAAGCTGAAAGAGGATGTCGGCCACTGGATCGAAAACGGCGCGATTGAGATCGCTCTTGTCGGCGATCTGGATGAGGATGCCGCGATTGCTGCTGTTGCGAGCACTTTGGGCGCATTGCCCGCGCGTGTCAGCGAATTTGAGCGCCGCGAAGAGGCCCGCAAACGCAGCTTCACTGACAAACGCGGAACACGCACTTTGCAGCATGCCGGCGAACCGGATCAGGCGCTGATCCGCATGACATGGCCAACCACCGACGACAGCGATCTGACAGAAACGCTACGCCTCAGCCTGCTTGCCCGTGTGGTGCGGATCAAATTGCAGGAACAATTGCGCGAAGATTTGGGTCAAGCCTATTCGCCGTCTGCCGGCTCTTCGATGTCGCGGATTTATCCGGGATACGGCACATTTAGCCTAGCCGCATCGGTTGATGTGGCGGAGGTTGAGCCGACACGCGCAGCGATTACGTCCATGCTCTCTAATCTTGCCGCTGAGCCTCTGGATGACGACACGTTGGGCCGCGCACGCAAACCGGCTCTCGAAAGCTATGACAATGCGCTCAAAACGCTTGGCGGTTGGCTGGGCCTCGCAGACCGCGCTCAAAGCGAGACTGAACGGCTCGAAAGGTTCTTCCAAGCGCCAGATATCCTAAAGGGCTTCACCGGCGAAGATATGCAGGCCGCTGCCGTCAAATATCTGGTAAAAGCGGATGCAGTCGAGGTGCTGGTCCTACCCAAAGAGGCAGAGCAGTCGGAAGAGACTGATACAATTCAGCCATCGGCCCCCGCTATCGCGGAGCAGGCAATCGCGGGGGAATAGTACCCCTCCCCCGATTGCACCGCATGCTCTGCGCGCTATAGGTCACTATCGATCTAAAGCTAAGGTAACACGTCCATGAAAGTCCGTATCCTCGTGAAGCTAAAACCCGGCGTGCTCGACCCGCAAGGCCGCGCTGTGCACCACAGCCTAGAAGGCATGGGTTTTGAAGGAGTAGAAGACGTTCGGATTGGCCGCATGATTGAACTCGATGTCGCCGATAGCACTAGCGACGCCGCGCTTGATGATATGTGCCAAAAGCTTCTGGCCAATATGGTGATCGAGAACTACACGATCGAGAAAATGGCCGAAGCGGAGCCAGCCTGATGGGTTTTTCATCTGCCGTCATTACCTTTCCCGGATCGAATTGCGACCGCGATATGGCGGTGGCTTTGGAACAGGTTTCAGGCACTGCCCCCATCCGCATATGGCACGGGGATAGCGGCCTGCCCGATGGGCTCGACTTTATCGCTCTGCCTGGCGGCTTTTCCTACGGTGATTATCTGCGATCAGGCGCAATGGCAGCCAACAGCCCGATCATGAAATCGATTATCGCAGCAGCCAATAAGGGCGTGCCTGTCCTCGGCGTATGCAATGGCTTTCAGGTTCTCACCGAAAGCGGCCTTTTGCCCGGTGCGCTGATGCGCAATACCAGCCAGAATTACATTTGCCGCACAGTCCCGCTTCGGGTTGAGAATGCAAAAACAGTCTTCACTGGCGAATATGACGCTGGCGAGACGATCAACATTCCCATCGCGCATCATGACGGCAATTACTTCGCTGATACGGAGACGCTTGACCGTTTAGAAGGCGAAGGGCGCGTGGCATTCCGCTATCTTGAACCAGTGAACGGGTCGCAACGCGATATTGCGGGCATTACCAATGCCGCTGGCAATGTCCTTGGCATGATGCCGCACCCAGAACGTGCGATAGAAGATGCGCATGGCGGCAGCGATGGCCGGCGCTTGTTTGAAAGCGCAATAGGTGCACTGGTATCAGCGTAATCTGGCGCGCGGAAAATGGACTAGCGCCTCTATCTATGCGCGCCGCCGATCACTCTTACGCTTAAAGACAAGCTTCGCATCGGTCGCCGTCATAGGCCGTCCGAAATAGTAACCCTGGATCTTGTCACAGCCAAGACTGCGGATCAGATCAGCTTCCTCGCTCGTTTCAACGCCTTCTGCCGTTGTTGTGAGCTCAAGGCTCTGCGCCATCGCCACAACAGCGCGAATAATCGCAATACTCTCCGCTGCACCTTGTGCTGCGCCCTGAACAAATGTGCGATCGACTTTGATGGTGGAGAATTGCAATTTGCGCAGATAGCCGAGCGAGGAATAGCCCGTACCAAAATCATCAAGTGCGACGCTGCACCCCAGAGCCATGACCTGTTCCAAGGCTCCGCGCGCAATACTCGCATCGCGTAGGAAGATGCTCTCGGTAACCTCAATCTCAAGCCGTTCTGGGCGCAAGCCGCTTTCAGACAGAACTGCAACCACTTCATCGGCAAAGCCCGGCTCAAGCAACTGCTCGGGCGAGACGTTGACATTGACCTTAACGTGGCTGGGCCAATTTGTAGCTTCCAAACATGCTTGGCGCAAAACCCACTTACCAATCGGAACGATCAGCCGGGTCTCTTCAGCCAGAGGAACAAATTTGCCTGGGCTGACAAAACCATGCTCCTTGCTATTCCAACGCAACAATGCCTCGAAACTGACGATATTCTCATCGCGGGCACCGACAACCGGTTGGAAGTGAAGCACCATTTCATCGCTTCCCAATGCACCGCGCAAGGCTGCCTCTAATTGACGGCGTTCATCAGCGGATGCATGGAGATAAGGTTCAAAGGCGAAATGCTCGCCCCCGCCTTCATCCTTGGACCGATAGAGCGCAAGGTCAGCGTTGCGCATCAATTCTTCGACTGTATTGCCGTCGCGCGGCCCAATCGCCGAACCGACGCTTGCGCCAACATACAGTGTATGATGATCCACTTTGTAAGGAGCGGAGAGTTCATCGATAATTTGGTGAGCGACCTGCGCAACCACTTCACGGTCACTGGCATCTCGAATCACAACAGCGAATTCATCTCCGCCTAGCCTTCCGCAGAAATGGGTGTCTCCAGCAATTGCCTCTAGCCGGCTAGAAACATGGGCCAGCAATTGGTCCCCAACCATATGACCGAGCGAGTCGTTCACGGCCTTAAACCGGTCAAGGTCCACCATGAGAAATGCGCAGCGCGTGCGCCATTGTTCTGCATAGCGCAAAGCCTCACCCAATGCTTCGTGAACCTGCAAACGGTTTGGCAGCGATGTTAACGTGTCATACCGCGCCAAATACTCAATCTTTTCAGAAGTCTCTTGCTGTTCGGTCACGTCAGAACCAACGCCGCGGAATCCATTGAATGTGCCGCGCTCATCCAAAATTGGTGTGCCCGAAAGCTCCCACCACCTCTGCTTACCCTTAATCGACACATTGACGATCTGATTGGAAAAACTGCGGCGGTGCTTGAGCAGTTCAGCAAGTTCGTGAAGGCTGGAGGCAAATTGACCAGTCTCCCAGCTGTCTCCGGCAATCAATTCAAGTAGAGGTTTGCCCTCAGCCTCGGATTGCTCTTGACCCAAAGCATAGGCAAATCGCGGTGAGACAGTGCGCACTCGGCGCGCTGTGTCAATTTGCCACAGCCAGTCCGCCTCATTCTCTTCGAATTCACGCAGCAAAAGCGAAACAACTTCGTCTTTTTCTGCCGCGCCATGCTCGGTAATCCGGGCACTGAAATTGGCTCTGGCGTTTTCCATCGCGCCGACAATCGTAACCATCACAAACAACGACACGATGCCGGTCAGAGTGTACTGCTCCTGCAGCGCAAAACTCGTGCCAGCCGCTGCTCCTACAATAAGGGAAAAAGCTAGAGTTCCCAGTGGTGTGAAGGTCAGAATCAAAGCCGAACCAGCCAGTAGAACAGCAACAACGGCCCACAGCGAGAGTTGCTCAAATCCCGTGCCTAGAGGCGTAAATCCAAGCAAAGCGACCGCCCAAAGAAATCCGGAGAAGACTGGCCGGCGCAGCTCACGCAGCTTAGAGATTTTCACAGAGGTCGTTTCAAGCTCTTTGGCAAGTGCTCTAGCCTGAAAAACCCCGTGAACATGGACCGCAATCAATGTGAGAAGCCACAGCCCAAGTACGGGCCAAGCAATATGACCGCGATAGAGAAATACCGCCAAGCCGCCAGCCGACACTTGCCCGACAAGCGAGTGAATCGAGAACTGTGCAATTGAGGCTATTTGGAGCGCCCGCAACTGTACTGCGGGACCATCAGACACATCCTTGAAACCAAGGATGGCAGTGATCGGCAAAACGGATTGCTTATCAGTAAAGGAGTTATCGGGCTTGCTCACGCAGCAGCCATAGCCGACGAATGGTTATCGTGCGGTAAAGCACATTCAATTTAAACGACGAAAACGGCTGATGCCTTTACCCGAGACCTTTCTCAGCGGCCGCTGCATCCCAGTTCCGGCCATTGAAGGGCGTGATTGTCGTGCGAAGGCCATGATTTTGCTCAAGGCAATTAAAATTAACACTAAAGCTCTTCGGGTGTGACCGCGGCTGGTAAAAGCTCTTAACGCCGCATTTCTTGCAAAAAATATGTTCAGCCTTGCCGCTGCCGAACCGGTAGCTGGTAAGACAATCGCGGCCGCTTAAGAGCTCAAAATTTTCGTGTCTTACGAACAGATGAAGATAGCCCGACATCGAGCAAATCGAACAATTACAATCCAGCATTTCGCTGTCTTGCTCGGCCGCGATGGTAAAGCGCACCGCACCGCAATGGCAACCGCCCTGCGCTGTGACCAGCGGCTTACTCAACGGTCACTGACTTGGCCAAATTGCGAGGTTGATCGACGTCAGTGCCCTTCACAACGGCCACGTGATAGGCCAGCAATTGGACCGGCACGGAATAGACGAGCGGCGCGATCAGCGGGTGAACTTTCGGCATCTCAATCGTCGCGATACAGCCCTCGCTTGCTAAGGCCAGCCCTTCTGCATCAGAGATAAGAACCACTTGTCCTCCGCGCGCCCGGACCTCTTCCATGTTGGACACTGTTTTTTCAAAAAGTGGGCCAGACGGCGCTAGAACGATGACCGGCACCTCTTCATCGATCAGAGCAATGGGGCCATGTTTCATCTCGCCAGATGCGTATCCTTCTGCGTGTATATAGCTGATTTCTTTAAGTTTTAATGCACCCTCCATAGCAAGAGGAAAGTCCTGTCCGCGCCCCAGATAGAGCACATCGCGCGCCGGTGCGATCAAATGCGCCATACTGGCAATGTCTTCATCATGATCAAGCGCCGCGTTCAGCGCAGCTGGCGCTTCGAGCAGATGTTTCACCACTTCTTGCTCTTCTTCGCGGCTCATATAGCCTTTTTTGACTGCCATATGCGCAGCAAGTGCAGCAAGCACAGCCAGCTGACAAGTGAACGCTTTGGTTGAGGCAACGCCGATTTCCGGACCGGCATGAGTGGGCAAAAGCAGATCAGCTTCGCGCGCCATTGAACTGGTCGGAACATTGACCACAACGCCGATCACTTGCCCATTCGCTTTACAGTGGCGTAGCGCCGCCAGCGTGTCAGCGGTCTCTCCGCTTTGCGAAATGAACAGTGCTAATCCGCCCTTTTCCAGCACAGGATCGCGGTAACGAAACTCGGATGCGAAATCCAAATCCACCGGCACGCGTGCGAACTGTTCGAACCAGTATTTGGCAACCATCGCTGCATAATAGGACGTGCCGCAAGCGACGATTGTCACCCGCTTGATCTGAGAAATGTCGAAGTCAAGCTGCGGCAACGCAACCGAATTGTCCTCGCGCCGGATATAAGAGCTCAGCGTTTGTGCAACCACGGTGGGCTGTTCGAAGATCTCTTTTTGCATGAAGTGGCGATAATTGCCCTTCTCTACCGCAGCCGCGGTCGCTCCCGATGCTTGTACTTCGCGGGTTACTTCATTGTTGTCAGCATCATAAATGGTCGCACTGCCCTTAGTGATGACGACCCAATCGCCCTCTTCAAGATAGGCGATTTTCTGAGTGAGCGGCGCCAGCGCCAGCGCATCAGAGCCCAAATACATCTCGCCATCGCCATAGCCGACTACCAAAGGCGAACCGAGCCGCGCACCGATCAGCATATCGGGATTGCTTTTGAACGCGATTGCCAAAGCAAATGCCCCGCGCAATTGCGGTAGCACTGCGCGTACGGCCTCTTTCGGGGTGGCACCGGCCTCAACTTTGCTTGAGATCAAATGGGCGACAACCTCTGTATCGGTTTCGCTTTCAAAATTGCGCCCTTGGCCAGAAAGTTCTTCGCGCAAGGGACGGAAGTTCTCAATAATGCCATTGTGCACCAAGGCGACTTCATCCGTCGCATGGGGGTGCGCATTACTGGAAGTTGGTGCGCCGTGAGTGGCCCAGCGGGTATGGGCGATACCAATCAAACCATCAGCAGGATCGTCTTTCAACACTTCAACCAGATTGGCTAGCTTGCCCTCTGCCCGGCGGCGCACAAGATTGCCGCCATCAATGGTGCAAATCCCAGCGCTGTCATAGCCGCGATATTCCATTCGCTTAAGGCCATCGACCAAACGATCCGCAACCGGTGCATCACCGATGATGCCAATAATTCCGCACATTCTTAATTCGCCCCAATAGGAAAGAGATTTGGGCCGCCATAGCCCTGTGTTTGTGAATATCTTGTTTCCCTTAGCGAGAAAATGCGCAGCCTTAAACGCTCTTTATGCGCGCTTCCTCTGCGATATTGTGCCGCCATAGGAACAGTCCTGCTCCAATGATGATCGCCGCGCCTGTCAAAGTGAGGGCATCGGGCACATCATTAAAGAACGCCCAACCGAGCAGCGTCGCAACGAGCATTTGCACATAGGTTGCAGGCGCGACCTGCGCCGCCCCTGCACGCGTCGTCCCCAAATAGGCGAGCCAGTGGGCGATGCTCGCTGTCGTTGCGACGATTGCGCATCGGGCCACCACGTCCCAGTCTGGCCAGCCGAATATGAACTGCTCGACCGAGAAAGCGCGGGCGATGACCGCGCAGCAGATCAAGATAAAGCTTGCGACAATAGCGACGAACGCTTGCATCGAAAGAACACTGCCCTGCCCTGCTGATTTGCGATTGAGCACCACCATCATCGCAAAGAAAAACGCTGATATCATCGGCAATATCGCTGGCCAGCCTAATGCTGCCAAATTGGGCCGCAAGATCAGCATCACTCCGCCCAGTGCCACTGCAGAGGCAATCCATGCCGGTAAGCGCACTGTCTCGCCCAAGACTGGCCCGCTCAAAATGGCAGTGAGTATGGGCGCAAGGAACGCGATGGCCATCGCATCGGCCAGCGGCATCAGATATATCGCGGAGAAAAAACACATTGAAGCAGCCGCCAAGCACACGCCGCGGGCGAACTGCAAAGCAGGATTGCTCGGACGAAATCCAGATGTGCCCTCCTTAAAGTAGAGAAGAGTGGACAGAGCGATTGCCCCGAATGTGAAGCGCAGGACCGCAACCCCGATCGCGGGCCATGCTCCAGCCATGCTTTTTATCACGGCATCGCCCATCGATAGAATGGCGAAACCTGTGATCGCGTAAAGAAACCCTGCTCGGGCAGATTGTTCCAAGTCTCGGTTCCTAGAAAATGGTAACGCCTGCGCTGCCCATAAGCTCCTGCCCAAACCAAAAGCAAGCGCAGTGAATTTGCTTAATGTGCGGGAATTGCCAATTGTGGTTTTCGATTCCTTAATTCCATGCATCCAAAAGGCATGGTGAAATTGCTGAGATGATGTCGGGGAGCCGGCCAAATCCACTGTTAAGACCAAGCCAATTTTCCCAATTTCTTGCCCCAATGATGAGGTAAAGCCTGGCCGCAACAATTGCGAAACTAACGCTCAGCTCATTCCTCGAACGCCAAGGCAAGAAACCGGATAGCACGATCCCATTTCGGTCATCGCCCGAGCAATCGTGAACTTAGGAAAAAAATAAGGTTTCCATTCTATTCACCATTTTTCGAGAGGCAATCTTCGCCGTGCGCATTGATAGCCTTGATACAATTTTGCCCTTGGGGACAGTATAATGAGTGCATTTGGCAGAAAGCCTGGATCTGGTGGTGGTCAAGGGGGCGGTAGGCCGTCCTTTGGCGTGGCCAAACCCATGAAATCTGGCGAACGTGCCGTGACCAAGGACCAGCCGGCCGAGGGTGGTTCTCAGTTTCCGCCATTGCCAGAAAAAGACGCTCCAGCGCCTGCACCGCAAAGTGCCGCGCCTGCTGCACCCAAAACCGGCAGCGACGATGCCATGGACCGCCTGACAGAGCGGATGAACGCCACCCATGCGACAGAGCATGAGCAGGGCGGATTCGAAGCCAGTGTCCACAAAATTAAAGAACAAGTGCTTCCGCGCCTGCTCGAACGGGTCGATCCAGAAGCTGCGGCGACATTGTCGAAAGACGAGCTTTCTGAAGAATTCCGTCCGATTATCATGGAAGTGCTGGCCGATCTTAAGGTCACGCTGAACCGACGCGAGCAGTTTGCGCTTGAGAAGGTTCTGATTGACGAACTCTTGGGCTTCGGTCCGCTTGAGGAATTGCTCAACGATCCGGACATTTCGGATATCATGGTCAACGGACCTGACCAGACTTACATTGAGAAAAAGGGCCGTTTGGTTATCGCACCAATCCGGTTCCGCGATGAACAGCACCTTTTCCAGATCGCGCAGCGCATCGTAAACCAGGTTGGCCGCCGCGTCGACCAAACCACACCACTGGCCGATGCTCGTTTGAAAGACGGCTCGCGTGTGAACGTTATCGTTCCGCCGCTGTCGCTTAAAGGCACAGCGATCTCCATTCGTAAATTCTCCGAAAAGCCGATCACGCTCGATATGCTCAAAGATTTCGGTTCGATGAGCGAGAAAATGTGTACCGCCCTAAAAGTAGCTGGTGCCAGCCGCATGAACATCGTGATCTCTGGCGGTACGGGTTCGGGTAAAACCACCATGCTCAACGCCTTGTCGAAAATGATCGACCCGGGTGAGCGCGT
>CAZAIG010000060.1:0-8414 GCA_964485135.1 uncultured Porphyrobacter sp.
GAAACGCTTGATTCGCACGGAAAAGACGCCATATCAGGCTTGCAAGGTTTTCCTGCCCCACCGGATTTAGACCGCTACGCCTTCCTCAGAGAGGGCACCGACCCGGTAGATGCGCGCGAGGAATTGGCCGAAGCTGTTTCGTTGCTGGTGGAAAAGCCGGCGCTTCGTGCTGCGCTTGATGCAGCCGGTGCGCGGTTCGATGCGGATCCCGAAGGGGCCTTCGCAGAGCAATCCAGATTGCGCGAACAGCTGGCAAGGTTAGATGAACGCTTGAAGCAATTTGGGCGGCGCAAGGCATCGGCTGGCACTGCAACCAGAAAAGATGCTGAGGATGATAAATCGCAGGCCGGCAATGATCTGGCGGGCGAGTTGGAAAATGGATTGAACTGAACCTTATGGCTTCTAACGCGAAAAACTCCGACAAGGATGATGCACCGCTGATCGACCTGAATGAGGCATCGATCAAAAAGCTGATCACCAAGGCAAAGAAGAAAGGCTACGTCACTTATGACGAGCTGAACGCTGCCCTTCCCGGCGATATGGGTTCCGATCAAATCGAGGACATCCAGACCGCGCTTTCCGAAATGGGCGTGCAAATCGTCGAGAATGACGAGGAAGCCGAAGCCGAAGCGGAGCAGCAGGCTGAAGTCGAAGAAATGTCGGTCGCCGACGGCGATAAGAAAGACGCTAAGAAAGCCGCAACTCCGGCCAAGAAAACGGGTGCAGGCGAACGCACCGATGACCCGGTGCGCATGTATCTGCGCGAAATGGGCGCAGTGGAGCTTCTCAGCCGAGAAGGTGAGATTGCGATTGCCAAGCGGATCGAAGCGGGCCGTGACACGATGATCATCGGTCTGTGCCAAAGCCCGATAACCTTCCACGCGATTATCCAATGGTCTGAAGCGCTGAATGCCGAAGAAATGCAATTGCGCGAAATCCTCGATCTGGACGCGATGCTTTCCAAAGAGCCGCCTGCGGACAAGATGGAAGAAGAAAACGAGGATGATGACGGCGAAATCTCCGAAGAAACTGCCGGCCCGACCATCCGCGATGATGATGAAGTAGAAGATCATCAAGAAGAGGGCGAGGAAGGCGAAGACGGTGAAGAGGGTTCCTCCAAGCGCGAGGAAGAGGAAGAAGAGGACAACACCATGTCCCTCGCCCAGATGGAAGCCGCGCTAAAGCCCGATGCGATTGACCGGTTCGCGCGCATCACATCGCTGTTTAAGAAGTTTGAAAAGCTACAAATCGAACGCGTCGAAACGATCGCGCGCGGCGACACTTTGACGAAGGCGAAAGAGAACAAATACGAAAAGCTTGGCGAAGAGTTGACCGCCGAAGTGGAGAGCATGCAATTCCACGCGACCAAGATCGAATTTCTTGTCGACAACCTTTACGCCTTTAACCGCCGGCTCACCGCGCTGGGCGGTCAAATGCTGCGCCTTGCAGAACGTCACAAGGTGAAGCGGATCGACTTTTTGCAAGCCTATGTCGGCAATGAGCTTGACGATAGCTGGCTGATCGAAAAGTCGAAGAAGGATAAGAAATGGAACGCCTTCTTCACCAATGAGGCCGATGCGGTTGACCGTATCCGCACGGAAATCGCTGACATTGCTTCTGCGACCGGCATGTCCCTGCCCGAGTTCCGCCGCATCGTGAATATGGTGCAAAAAGGCGAGCGTGAGGCGCGTATCGCCAAGAAGGAAATGGTGGAAGCGAACCTTCGCCTCGTGATTTCTATCGCGAAGAAGTACACCAATCGCGGCCTGCAATTCCTCGACCTTATTCAAGAGGGCAATATCGGCCTGATGAAGGCGGTTGATAAGTTTGAATATCGCCGCGGTTATAAGTTCTCGACCTATGCGACCTGGTGGATCAGGCAGGCGATAACGCGGAGCATTGCGGACCAAGCGCGCACGATCCGCATTCCGGTCCATATGATCGAGACGATCAACAAGCTGGTGCGCACCTCGCGTCAATTCCTCCACGAAGAAGGGCGCGAGCCAACGCCTGAAGAAATGGCCGCGCGTCTCTCCATGCCGCTTGAGAAGGTGCGCAAGGTGATGAAAATCGCCAAAGAGCCGATCTCTCTCGAAACGCCAATTGGTGATGAGGAAGATTCGCATCTGGGTGACTTCATCGAGGATAAGAACGCGATCATCCCCGTGGATGCCGCTATCCAAGCTAACCTCAAAGAAACCGTCACTCGTGTGCTCGCCTCTCTCACCCCGCGCGAAGAGCGCGTGCTGCGAATGCGCTTTGGTATCGGGATGAACACTGACCACACTTTGGAAGAAGTTGGCCAACAGTTCTCGGTTACTCGCGAGCGTATCCGCCAGATTGAGGCGAAAGCTCTGCGCAAACTGAAGCACCCAAGCCGCTCACGCAAAATGCGGAGCTTCTTGGATCAGTAAGGCTTAAGCAAACTAGAGGAGCGCGCCCAGCGCATATTGCGCGCTACCAATAACCGGCATGGGTTTGGCGAATAGATAGCCCTGCCCATAATCAACACCGAGGGATGAAAGCGTCTCGCGCTCCTCCTCGCACTCAATGCCTTCAGCAACCAGTTTGCTGCCGATCTCTTTGGCAAAATGCACCATGGCGGCGGTCAGGGCTTGTCGTGCCACATCCTTGTGGATGTCCCGCGTCAGCGACATATCGAGCTTAAGCAGATCAGGCTCCAGGTCGACCAAATGCCGCAAACCGGCATAACCAGCGCCAACATCATCGATTGCAAGATCGGCATAAGGCCTGATTTGGTCAATCGCGGCTTTCAGTGCGCCAAAATCATCCACCTTTTGGTGCTCTGTAAGCTCCACTACGAGCCTGCGGCCATTGTGAATAGAGGCGCCCCGCGCCAATGCTTCAACAACCATGCCCGACATGATCGTTTCAGGTGATGCATTGATCGAAAGATAGTTGCTGGGCATTGCATATTCCTGCGTCAACAGGGCGCTGCGAAATGCCAGCATCTCCAGATCCACACCCAGCCCCACCTCGCTAGCTTCATTAAACCACCTATCCGGCCCCCGCTCAGAAGCATCGGGGAAGCGAGCTAGGCATTCTGATCCAACAGCATTGGCAGAGATCAAATCCACGATCGGTTGGTGGAATATTTGAAGGGAGTTTTTGGCAATCAGATCGGAAATTGAGCGTTCGAGAAAGCTGCGGCGTTCATCGTGCTCCAGCGCGCCTTCGATTTGTTCAACGGCCAAGGCCGCAAAAGCCTTGAGCACATCCAGATCGCGCTCCCCCATCGAGCGATCCGGCTTACGGCTCAAACAGCAAAAACTGCCGTAAACCGTGCCGTCGGACAGCTTGAGCGGGACATTGAGATGACAGCCGACGGGAAGAAACTCGGTGATACCCAACGTCATCGCAAAAGGATGGTCGGCGGGATCCTGAATAAGCTGCGGAAGTCGGCCTTCGTAGATGTGCCAGCAATAGCTATCCTCGCGAGAATCCCGAAAACCCGGCCCCATCGGAAGCTCGAGATCGCTATCAACATGCGTCAGCTCTTTTTCGTGATTCTCGACATATCGTGAGACAAAGGCAATCTCTGTCCCCAAATGTTT
Source organism: uncultured Porphyrobacter sp. (assembly GCA_964485135.1). Lineage (GTDB taxonomy): Bacteria > Pseudomonadota > Alphaproteobacteria > Sphingomonadales > Sphingomonadaceae > Erythrobacter. The sequence continues at coordinate 3,576 of CAZAIG010000060.1, forward strand.
GCGGGTCGCGTGAAGAATGCGATCAATCGAGCTGTTCTCAATCCGCTTGTACTGCGCAATCGCTGGAGCCGGAGAGATGGGTGCGCTTTGTTCGATGGCCAATGCGTTCATAGTACGCAGATTGCTAGTAGTGAATGGTAAACAAATTGAAAAACAGGCGGCAAAAAGACGCAATATACCAGTGACGTAGGGCCAGTGGCCGTACAGCGGAAAGAAAAGGATGCAGCGCAGCGCGATTGAAGTGAGTGGATAAATCTCTGGTATTCTGTGTCGAAAACCGGCGGCACTGATCTGGCAAAGCCAAGCGCGCTTCTCTATGGATGCCGCATGCAAATCGCTCTCGCATCCGATCACGCCGCCATTGAATTGAAAGCTCAGCTTGCCGAATGGCTTATCGAACAAGGGCATGAGGTCGCCGACCTTGGCCCCGACAGCGGTGAAAGCGTCGACTACCCTGACTACGGCTACAAACTCGCCAGCGTCATCGCCGATGGAACTGCGGAGCGCGGCATAGCGCTGTGCGGTAGCGGGATCGGCATCTCGATATCGGTCAATCGCAATCCGGCAGTGCGCTGCGCATTGGTGTCAGAGCCGCTATCTGCCACACTTGCGCGTGAACACAATGACGCAAATGCCATTGCAATCGGTGCACGCCTAACCGGCTTGGATATGGCGAAGTCATGCGTTAAAGCCTTCCTCGAAACTGAGTTTGCCGACTCACTTCCCAATGCAACCGGACGCCATCAGCGCCGCGTCGACAAGCTCTCTAACCCTTCTTGAGGCATCTCCCCAATGAGCACACAGCCCGATACGTCCGCCGACATTATGTCCCGCTTTTGGGGTGATGACCTGGCAACCGCCGATCCCGATATTGCCGCAGCTATCGCTAGCGAGCTTAAGCGTCAGCAGGACAAGATCGAGCTTATCGCTTCTGAGAATATAGCCTCCAAAGCTGTGCTGGAAGCAACCGGCAGCGTCTTCACCAACAAATACGCCGAAGGCTATCCGGGCAAACGCTATTACGGTGGCTGTGACTACGCTGATGTAGTGGAAACTCTAGCGATTGAGCGCGCCAAAGAGCTGTTCGGATGCAATTTCGCTAATGTGCAGCCCAACTCGGGCAGTCAAATGAACCAAGCAGTGTTTCTGGCTCTGCTTGAGCCGGGCGATACATTCATGGGCCTGGACCTCAATTCGGGCGGACATCTCACCCACGGCTCGCCCGTCAATATGAGCGGTAAGTGGTTCAACCCAGTTAGCTACGGTGTTCGTCAGGATGACGAATTGATTGATATGGAGGCCGTTGCCGCGACTGCGCGCGAGCATAAGCCCAAACTAATTATCTGCGGCGGAACGGCCTATTCGCGTGTCTGGGACTTTGAAGCCTTCCGCAAAATTGCCGATGAAGTGGGCGCATATCTGCTGTGCGACATGAGCCATATCTCCGGCCTAGTCGCTGGCGGAGCGCACCCCTCGCCGTTCCCGCACTGCGATGTTGTCACAACGACCACGCACAAAAGCCTGCGCGGCCCGCGTTCGGGCGTTATTCTTTGGAATGATGAAGAGCTGACCAAGCCGCTCAATATGGCAGTGTTTCCCGGGCTTCAAGGCGGGCCGCTGATGCATGTGGTTGCCGCAAAGGCTGTTGCCTTCCGCGAAGCCTTGCGCCCTGAATTTAAAACCTATGCCGCCAGTGTGGTTGAGAATGCGCGCGCGCTTGCTGCTTCGTTAGAAGAAAACGGCCTTCGCATCGTATCCGGCGGCACGGACAATCACTCCATGCTTGTCGATCTCACCGCCAAGGATGTGACCGGCAAAGCGGCTGAGAAAGGCCTCGACCGCGCTTATCTCACATGCAATAAAAACGGGATCCCCTTCGATACGCGCTCTCCGTTTGTCACGAGTGGTATTCGCCTTGGCACGCCGGCCGGCACAACTCGCGGCTTTGGCCCGGCAGAATTCCGCAAAGTAGGCGCTTTGATCGCTGAAGTGGTCGATGGGCTGGCCAAGAATGGCCCAGAAGGCGATGCACAGATCGAGGAAAGCGTGCGTTCGCGCGTGAGCGAAATGTGCGCGGCCTTTCCCGTCTACCCCCAAGGCTAGTCTCTTCCGATGCGCTGCCCCTTTTGCGCCCATGATGACACGCAGGTAAAGGATAGTCGGCCAACCGAGGACAACACATCGATCAGGCGGCGACGGCAATGCGGCGGCTGTGGTGCGCGTTTCACCACCTTTGAGCGCGTGCAATTGCGCGAGATCTATATCGTCAAATCGGGCGCTGGCGACGAAGAAGCTCGGCGCGAAGGATTCGACCGCGATAAGCTGCAGAAATCCGTTGGCCTTGCGTGCCGCAAACGGGGTATCAGCCAAGAACAAATCGATCAGCTTGTCTCTGGCATTCAGCGGCAAGTTGAAACCGCAGGTGAAAGCGAAATCCCCTCTGCTCGTCTCGGCGAAATGGTAATGGATGGGCTGAAGCAATTGGACAGCGTTGCCTATATTCGCTTTGCCAGCGTCTATCGCGACTTTAGCGAGGCGCGGGACTTTGAAGAGTTTGCGAGCACGGTTCAGGAAGCCGCGAAAAAGGGCGAGTGACATGGCCCAATTGAACCATCCGGTAATCGTTCTTGTCCGTCCGCAATTAGGTGAGAATATCGGCAAAGCGGCGCGCGCGATGCTGAACTTTGGCCTTACCGAAATGCGCATTGTTGATCCGCGCGATGGCTGGCCGAATCCCAGCGCGGGGCCAGCTGCTGCGGGCGCGGACGATGTGTTGAACGCGGCGAAGGTCTACGACACAACGAACCAAGCGGTGGCCGATTGCGCGCATGTTTACGCGACAACGGTGCGCAAACGCGGGGTCAGTAAGCCGGTGATGACGCCGGAACAGGCTTCTGCGGCGATACATGCAGAAACAGGCCGCAGCGCGATCCTTTTCGGACGTGAGGCATCGGGCTTAGCGGTCGAGGATGTGACGCTTGCTCGCACTATCCTGACAGTGCCGATCAACCCTGAGTTTGGCTCGCTCAACCTAGCGCAAGCCGTGGTGCTTTGCGCTTACGAATGGTCGAAAGGATGCGCGGATATACAGCCCACTGCGCAGGATCCCGAAATGCCGCCAGCTCCGCAGGGTGAACTTGACGGCCTGCTCGATCATTTTGAAGAGGTGCTTGAACCTAAAGGGTATTTCTTGCCTGCGTCACGGGCAGAAGCCACCAAAAAAGCTCTGCGCACTATTCTGACAAAGCCAGGTTGGAATACGCTTGAGGTACAAACCTTGCGCGGAGTCCTCTCATCCTTCGGGAGAGAGGATCGATCTTGATTGCATCAATACTCCGTTTCGCTTGACGCATGCGCGCAAACTGCTAATTGGCGCGCTCGCAATTGGCCCCGCACCCCGGTGAAGCGGTGGCCGCGCTGAAGTTTTGCTGCTCCAGCGGTGCGATGCCGGGTTAAACGGCCGTCAATGGGGCGGCTCTGCAAATTTGAAGGAATTTCTTATGTCGAAGCGGAAAGCTTCCAAGCATAAACTTGACCGCCGGATGGGCGAAAACATCTGGGGTCGTCCCAATTCTCCCGTAAACAAGCGTTCTTATGGTCCGGGCCAGCACGGTCAGCGCCGCAAAAGTAAAATGAGCGATTTCGGCCTTCAGCTGCGCGCTAAGCAAAAGCTTAAAGGCTATTACGGCGACGTGACTGAGAAGCAGTTCCGCAGCACCTATAAGGATGCGACTCGGATCAAAGGCGACACCGGTCAAAACCTCATCGGTCTGCTTGAGCGCCGTCTCGACATGATCGTATATCGCGCGAAGTTCGCTCCAACGATCTTTGCTGCCCGCCAAATTGTTAGCCACGGTCACATCTATGTGAACGGTGTTAAGTGCAACATTGCATCGCGCCGGATCAATGTGGGTGAAGAAATCAGCCTCGGCGCGAAAGCCAAAGAGATGGCTCTTATCATCGAAGCGCAAAGCCTGCCCGAGCGTGAGATCCCTGACTATGTCGCGCCTGATGGAACGGACAAAGTGACATTCACCCGCGTGCCTAAGCTGGATGAAGTGCCGTATCCGGTGACAATGGAACCGAACCTAGTGGTCGAATTCTATTCGCGCTAATTTACTCGAACATAAGCAATCAAAGGAGGCGGCCTCTCGGGGCCGCCTTTTTTGTGTGTGCTAACGCGGTTCTAACCCCGCGTCTTGTCCCACTCATCGAGCTCATAAGCGATGGAGCCTTCCACCAAGCGCTCCCAAATGTCTTCAATCACATCGCCGGGGATGCCGCGCGCTTCCGCATCCGCCTTCGCAGACGCGATTACGCTTGCTTTGCGCTCTTCATCGCGCACCGCATCGCGCGTTGGTTTGATCCGCGCCGCCGCTCGCATATAGCCAAAGCGCCGCTCCAATAGAGCAACCAACTCGCGATCGGTCGCATCCACGCCAGCGCGAACATCGAGCATGGTTTCGCAATCTTCAGGAGCCTTTGCGCTGGAGGATGGGGGCATCAGATGTCTGTTCCAAGGTAATTGCGCCGAAACTCGCTGGCGAATTCGGCAAATGACCCGGCCGCAATAGCTTCGCGCATCGCCTGCATCAACTGTTGGTAGAAGCTGAGATTATGCTCGGTCACCAGCATCGCGCCCAATATCTCGCCCGACTTAATGAGGTGATGCAGATAGGCCTTGGAGTATGTGCTCGACGCTTGGCAGGGAGACGCCGGATCGAGCGGCTCTTGATCTTCGGCAAAGCGCGCATTCTTAAGGTTGATCGCGCCGCTCCAAGTGAAGGCCTGACCATTGCGACCCGAACGCGTGGGCAGCACGCAATCGAACATGTCGAT
>CAZAIG010000060.1:8514-13678 GCA_964485135.1 uncultured Porphyrobacter sp.
CGCCCGCATCAAACCCATCGCGGCTGCGCTTTGCCCAGCGCATGGAAAGCTCCATGCTCGCGGCAATCTCATCGCGGGGCTGATCCGCACGCGGGCATTCATCAAACGCCATCACAATATCGCTTCCGAGTAAGCGCTGGATTTCCATCGAGCGTTCAGGCGTGAGCATATGTTTAGAGCCATCAATGTGGCTGCGAAACTCGACGCCGTCCTCGGTCAGCTTGCGCAAATCAGACAGGCTCATCACCTGATAACCGCCGCTATCGGTCAGGATTGGGCGATCCCACTTCATAAAATTGTGCAATCCGCCAAGCCGCGCGACACGTTCGGCGCCCGGCCTCAGCATCAGATGATAGGTGTTACCAAGGATGATATCCGCTCCGGTCGCGCGAACGCTTTCGGGCTTCATCGCTTTAACGGTCGCTGCCGTTCCTACCGGCATAAAGGCAGGGGTGCGGATTTCGCCCCGCTGCATCTGAATGGCGCCGGTGCGCGCGCGGGCATCGGTGGCTGCAAGTTTGAAGGAAAAGCGATCGGACATTGTGCGGGCGGCTTAGGGCAGCAACAGCGAGGAGTCACCATAGGAATAGAAGCGGTATTCCTGCGCGATGGCGTGGGCATAGGCCGCTTGCATTCGCTCGCGCCCCATCAGCGCGCTGACGAGCATAAACAGGGTAGATTTGGGCAGGTGAAAATTGGTCATCAAGCCCCCTACCGCCTTAAAGCGATATCCTGGAGTGATGAAAATCGAAGTATCGCCTTCAAAAGGCGCAATTGTGCCATTCTCCTGCGCGGCGCTTTCAAGGAGGCGCAAAACCGTTGTCCCAACCGCGATGATCCTTCCCCCAGCGGCGCGGGCTGCATTCAACCGGTCAGCCATATCCGCATCAAGCTGGCCCCACTCGGCATGCATTTGATGATCGTCAGTGTCATCCGCCTTAACTGGCAAGAATGTGCCCGCCCCCACATGCAAAGTCAGCGTCTCGCAGGCGATCCCAGCATCCTTGATTGAGGCCATCAAATCATCGGTAAAATGCAGCGAGGCAGTCGGCGCCGCGACTGCCCCGTCCTTCTCGGCAAACATTGTCTGATAATCGCTCTTGTCATGCTCATCGGTGGGACGCTTACTGGCGATATAAGGAGGCAGCGGCATCCGCCCTGCCCGTTCAAGCAGGACTTCAACCGGCTCATCACCAAGAAAATGAAGAATGAAACTGCCATGGTCTAGTCGATTTTCTGCAATGACTTCGACCTCTCCGCCAAAAAGCACGGTGTCGCCTGGCTTCAACCGTTTGCCATTGCGGATGAATGCCTGCCAACGACGAAGATCGATCCGTTTGTGAAGGGTCGCACCGATCTTTGCTTCACCGCCAGCACGCCGCCCCTCCAATTGTGCAGGGATCACGCGTGTGTCATTAAAGACGAGCACATCGCCTGAGCGCAAAAGACTAGGTAAATCGCGCACTGTATGATCGCTGAAAGCGCCATCCTTAGGAGCCAACAGCATTTTCGCCGAATCACGCGGACGCACCGGACGCAGTGCAATACGCTCTTGCGGAAGCTCAAAATCGAACAGGTCTACGCGCATGGCGCGGCCTTAAGCACATGCGTTGCGCTTGAAAAGCTCTGCTACGAAATAGGCGCGCTTAGATCGTCGAGCGTCACTTCGCTTTCGATCACTGGCGCAACCCTTGTTGGCGCTGGTTTCGGCGTATTCTCGGACGCCAGAGACGCTTGTACAATGCGCGTTGGGTTCGCTGGTGGCTCGCCTCGCGCGATCGCATCGACAGCCTGCATGTTAGAGATCACGCGGCCAAAATTGGTGTATTTCTTGTCGAGCGAAAAACGCGGGTAAAAGACGATGAAAAACTGGCTGTTTGCGCTGTTTTCATCCGTGGCACGCGCCATCGAGACTGTGCCTCGAACATGCGGCAATGGGTTAAACTCTTCCTTGAGGTCAGGCAAAGCAGAACCGCCCTGCCCCGTGCCCGTTGGATCGCCCGTTTGCGCCATAAATCCATCAATTACTCGGTGAAAGATAACCCCATTATAAAAGCCCTGACCGGTGAGCTGTTTGATCCGCTCTACATGCGCCGGCGCCCATGAAGGCATCAGGCGGATCGCCACGCGTTCTCCATTGGACAAATCAAGCAGCAAAATATTCTCAGGCTCTTTTGCCATGTCAAAGTTCACAGCACCAAGAACACGCGGTTTTGCGGGTGCTTCATCTTGAGCGAGAGCGACCTGTGGCGCGGCAAGCAGCGCTAATGATGCAAGAGCGGAGACAAGGGGTTTCAACATAGTTACCTTCAGAAAATTGAATAAGTTGACGCGGATTTAGCGACGCGGTTCTGACACTTCAATGAATGAAGCATTTTGACTTAATTTAAGGTGGAGAAAAGCCCGCCTTAATAATCGCCTAGAAGCCCTTTTTCCTCAACCCGTTTGACCACATCATCACGCACGTCTGAACTGACGAAAGGTGTTATATCACCGCCAAATAGAGCGATTTCTTTAACCAATTTCGACGCTATTGGCTGAAGCGAAACGTCGGCCATCAAGAAGACCGTTTCAATTGCGTCGTCCAATTGCTGGTTCATGCCCGCCATTTGGTACTCATATTCAAAATCGGCCACCGCGCGCAGGCCCCGGATAAGTACGGTTGCTCCCTTTTTGCGCGCAAACTTCACCAAGAGCGCATTGAATCCGGCTACCTCAACATTGCCAAGGCCTAGGCTTTCCACTTCTCGCTCAACCATTTCAAAGCGTTCCTCTGTCGAAAACATAGGATTTTTCGACGGATTGGTGGTGACGCCAAGTATCAATTTATCAACCAGCTTCGCTCCGCGCCGGATGATATCGGCGTGGCCTAAAGTGATCGGATCGAATGTTCCGGGGTAAATCCCGATGCGCTGTGCCACTATCTATCCCTCTCAACAATAAACCGGGCGAGCTCACGCAATAGGTTCGCTTCGTCACCGTGGTTGGCGAGATGCGCAACGGCCTGCTCTGCCAATGCACCCGCTTGCTCGCGAGCCTTTTCCTCGCCCATCAGGGTGACAAAAGTTTGTTTGCCTTGCTCTTCATCCTTGCGCAGGGCTTTGCCTGCCTTTGCCTCATCACCCGATACATCGAGCAGATCATCGGCAATCTGAAACGCCAGGCCAATATCGCGAGAATAGGCGCGTAAATGCGTCCGTCCCTCAGTCGGAAGCTTGCCTAGCACCGCGCCCATTTCCACCGCAGCGGACAGCAGTGCGCCGGTCTTTAACTGCTGAAGACGGGTAATCGAATGCAGATCATATTCTGCCTTCTCCGCCTCCATATCCATCATCTGGCCGCCCGCCATGCCGTTCATGCCGGATGCACCTGCTAATGTCGCGACCAGCTCAGCGCGGGTGAATGGGTCGCTGCTCGTGGCTTCATCGCTGAGGATTTCAAAGGCGAGCACATGCAGTGAATCGCCCGCGAGCACAGCAGTGGCCTCGTCAAAAGCCCTATGCAAAGTCGGCTTGCCGTGGCGCAAATCATCATCATCCATGCACGGCAAATCATCATGGATCAGCGAATAGACATGGATTGCCTCCACCGCGCAGCTCGCCCGCAAGGCTGACGCTCGGTTGACGCCGAACATTTCCGCCGTCGCAGTGAGCAAGAGGGGCCGAACGCGCTTTCCGCCACCGATCGCGGCGTAACGCATGGCCTCAACCAAACGTGCACGGGTATCTTTAGGCACGGGCAGGAATGCGTCAAAGACAGAGTCCACCTCACGCTGGATCTGTTCCAAGCCCGATTTCAAAAGCGTGTGGTCAGAGCCGCTTGCCATGCGCTCTATTGGCCTGCATCAAAAGGTTGACTGCCGGTGGCCATGCCGTCTTTATCAGCGACAATCTGCTCAATCCGCTGCTGCGCGGCATCAAGGCGCGACTGGCATTGCTTGCGCAGAGCCTCGCCCTGCTCATACAGCGTGATAGATTGATCGAGCGGAACATCGCCGCTTTCAAGCTGCTGGACAATCTCCTCCAGCGCGCTGAGCGCTTGTTCGAACGTCATGTCATCAGTTGTGGACTGTTCTTGCGAGATAGCATCATACTCCCGAATAGGCTGTGCAGCTTTGAACAGGGAAGCGCCAAGGGTCAAGACTAGGCCGCAGGATGACACCGGCTGGGCAAAACCGCCGGCATAAGTATGCGCGGGGCTAGCGAGGGCACGCAGCCATCGTTATGGCTGCCGACATGTCTGATAGCGCAAGTGAAATCACACCCGAAATCGTCGAACAGCATGGTTTTTCCCAAGAGGAATATAGCCAAGTCCTCAAGTCGCTGGGCCGTGTCCCCAACATGGTGGAACTGGGCATCTTTTCTGTCATGTGGTCTGAGCATTGCAGCTATAAGAGCTCGCGCTTTCACTTGAAAAAACTGCCCACAGAGGCTCCTTGGGTCATTTGCGGCCCGGGCGAGAATGCAGGCGTAATCGATATTGGCGATGGGCCAGATGGACAGAAACTGGCTGCAATCTTCAAGATGGAGAGTCACAACCACCCCTCTTACATCGAGCCGTATCAAGGCGCAGCGACCGGCGTTGGCGGGATTTTACGCGATGTGTTTACGATGGGCGCGCGGCCTGTAGCCAATGCCAATGCCTTGCGTTTTGGCCGACCAGAGCATCCCAAGATGCAGCATTTGGTCAAAGGCGTCGTTGCGGGGATCGGCGGCTATGGCAATTGTGTCGGTGTGCCGACTGTTGCTGGCGAGACGAACTTCCACCCCGCCTATGATGGCAATATCCTCGTCAATGCGATGACAGTGGGTGTCGCGGATACAGATAAGATTTTCTATTCAGCCGCTACAGGCGTGGGGAACCCTATCGTATATGTCGGCTCGAAGACCGGGCGCGATGGCATTCACGGAGCGACCATGGCGAGCGCGGATTTTAAGGAGGACGCAGAAGCCAAGCGCCCAACAGTGCAGGTTGGCGATCCCTTTACCGAAAAGCTACTGATCGAAGCATGTTTGGAGCTGATGGCAACCGACGCCATTGTCGCGATCCAGGATATGGGCGCGGCGGGCCTGACCTCCTCCAGCGTCGAGATGGCCACCAATGGCAAGGCGGGCATCCGGCTCGACATGAACAAAGTGCCCTGCCGCGAAGAGGGCATGACGCC
>CAZAIG010000061.1:0-10649 GCA_964485135.1 uncultured Porphyrobacter sp.
CGGATATTGCGCTTCACCACTTGGGGCGAGAGCCACGGACCCGCTTTGGGTGCGGTTTTGGATGGCTGTCCGCCGCGCATTTCCATCAGCGAGGCGGACATTCAACCTTACATGGATGCGCGCAAACCGGGCCAGTCCAAATTCACCACCCAGCGTAAGGAAGCGGACGAGGTTCGCATCCTCTCTGGTACGTTCGAGGGGCAAACAACCGGCACGCCGATTTCGCTGATGATCGAAAACACCGATCAGCGCTCCAAAGACTATTCCGAGATCGCCAAGCGCTATCGCCCCGGCCATGCCGACTACGCCTATGATGCGAAATATGGCATCCGCGATTATCGCGGCGGCGGGCGTTCCTCAGCGCGCGAAACTGCGGCGCGGGTGGCCGCAGGAGCCATCGCGCGCAAGATCATCCCAGAAGTGTCGATCCACGCCTATGTTTGCGAGCTGGGCGGCGATGCGATTGACCGCAATGCTATAGACCTTGCGCAGATCGACCAGAACCCGTTCTTCTCGCCCGATGCTAAGGCAGCTGAGCGTTGGGCTGAGCGGCTCGACAAAGCGCGCAAGGATGGCAGCTCTTTGGGCGCAGTGGTCGAATGCGTTGCCACTGGCGTTCCCGCCGGATGGGGCGCGCCCGTTTATGCCAAGCTCGACGGAGACTTGGCCGCAGCGATGATGAGCATCAATGCGACCAAGGGCGTTGAGATTGGTGACGGGTTCGAAGCCGCACGGCTGACGGGCGAGGAAAACGCAGACCCAATGCGCCCCGGCGATATGGCCGATGGTGGCGCTCCTGAATTTCTCGCCAACCATGCGGGCGGCACGGCGGGCGGTATCTCGACCGGACAGCCTGTGGTCTGCCGCGTGGCGTTTAAGCCGACCTCTTCGATCCTCACGCCCGTTCAATCGGTGACATCGGATGGCGAGGCTGTGGAGGTGATGACCAAGGGCCGCCATGACCCCTGCGTAGGGATCAGAGGCGCGCCGGTTGTCGCGGCTATGATGGCGCTGGTGCTGGCCGATCACAAGCTGCTGCATGAGTCTCTTGTTTGAGCCTCAAACGCCGGCGTTCGCGCCCAATCATCATGGCACTCACTTGGCTTTCGGCCTACCGGCCGAGGCGCGGGACACTTTGGCCGAAGCGGTAGATGTGATTGTTGCACAATCCCCAAAGTAAGCGAAGCGGCCGCTCGGGTGGGCGCGTTTACGCGACCGCCATGGGGCGGGCGGTCGCAAGCTCGTTTCTTGCGAACCGAGCTGACCAAAAAAACAAGCGCTATAATCGCCTCAAACGATCAAACATCTCATTTTAATCGATTGGACTGTTTGTCACAGAATCGCCATTGAAGGGGCACAAAGACCGAATCGACGGGCCATCCCTCCCCCTCCCAGGCCCCTCGATTCGGCAAAGTTTTACCGGCGCTAAATGGCGCTCCTCGATACGCATTAGGAGAATGACAATGGATGCAAAGACTGGCGAAATTTCTGGTTGCCCCTTCGATCACACATCGGGCACTCGCTCGCTTCATGGCCGCACCAATGCGGATTGGTGGCCTAATCAGTCCAATCTCAGCATTCTGACCGAGGGTGGCCGCAACGCTGATCCCGATCCTGATTTCGATTATGCTGAAGCCTTCAATGCGGTCGATTATGACGCGTTGAAAGCCGACATCACGGCATTGATGACCGACAGCCAGGACTGGTGGCCAGCCGATTACGGTCATTATGGCCCGTTCTTTATCCGCATGGCATGGCACGCCGCCGGCACATATCGCACCGGCGATGGCCGTGGCGGCGCGGGCAGCGGCCAACAGCGTTTTGCCCCGCTCAACAGCTGGCCAGACAATGGCAACCTCGACAAAGCGCGCCGCCTTCTGTGGCCGATCAAGCAAAAATACGGCAAGAACGTCAGCTGGGCTGACTTGTTCATCCTGACCGGCAATGTTGCCATCGAAAGCATGGGCGGCCCGGTCTTTGGATTTGGCGGCGGACGTAAAGACGTGTTCGAGCCAGAGATGGTCTATTGGGGCACGGAAGCCTTGATGGTCGATACCGGCGCACAAACTCGTATCCAGCCTGACAAGCAGATGGAGCTGGAAAATCCGCTCGCTGCGATCCAGATGGGCTTGATCTACGTCAACCCACAGGGCCCCGGCGAAAACCCGCATGATGATGAAGGCATGGCTCGCGATTTGCGCCACACCTTCGCCAACATGGCGATGAATGACGAGGAAATCGTTGCTCTTACCGCTGGTGGTCACGCCTTTGGTAAGGCGCACGGCGCGGCACCATCGGACACGTTCAGCGACGCACCTGAAAGTGACGCGATGCAAAATCAATCGTTCGGTTGGTTGACCGATCAGAACGAAATCACCGCTGGTAACATCACCACCTCAGGTATCGAAGGCGCTTGGTCGAACAATCCGACCAAGTGGAGCCACGATTACCTGCGCTTGCTCTTCAAATATGATTATGAGCTGGTGCAAAGCCCTGCCGGTGCAAATCAGTGGCAGCCTGTCGATCAGTCGGAAGAAGACATGGCCCCTGACGCTCGCGATCCGAGCAAGAAGGTTCCAACCATGATGACCACCGCCGACATGGCGATGAAGCGTGATCCGGAATTTGCCAAGATTTCGAAGCGTTTCCTCGAAAATCCAGAGCAGCTGGATGATGCCTTTGCCCGTGCATGGTTCAAACTGTGCCACCGCGATATGGGACCTAAGGCGCGCTACATCGGCCCGGAAGTTCCCGCCGAAGATCTGATCTGGCAGGACGTCGTTCCCGCTGGCACGCAAGTGTCGGACGCTGATGCAGCAGCTTTCAAAGCAGCGGCTCTCGATAGCGGTCTGACGGTAAGCGAGCTTGTAAAAGCGGCTTGGGCTTCGGCCTCGACTTATCGCAACAGCGACCACCGTGGCGGCGCAAATGGCGCTCGTGTTGCGCTCGCTCCGCAAAATGGCTGGGCAGCAAACGATCCCGATGAGCTGGGCAAAGTCATTGCCAAGCTGAACGACATTCGCGGCAGCATCTCGCTTGCTGATGCCATCGTTCTGGCGGGCGCTGCAGCGGTTGAGAAAGCGGCGAAAGACGCTGGCCACGATGTGTCGGTCAATGTCACCACCGGCCGCGGCGATGCCACAGCCGAGCAAACCGATGCTGAAAGCTTCGAACCGCTCGAGCCATTGGCTGATGGTTTCCGCAACTATCTGCGCGGTAAAGCCTCTGTGCGCACCGAGGACATGCTGATCGACAAGGCGCACCTCTTGGGTCTTTCGATCCCTGAGATGACTGTTCTGGTTGGCGGTATGCGCGCTCTGGGTGCGGTTGCTGGCAACACCAGCCACGGCGTTCTGACAGACCGCGCTGGTCAGCTCACCAATGACTTCTTCGTCAATCTGCTCGACATGGGCACGAAATGGGACATTGCTTCCGGTAGCGACGATGAAGAGTTCATCGGAACAGACCGTGCAAGCGGCGCTGAGAAGTATCGTGCAACGCGCGCCGACCTCGCTTTCGGTTCGCACTCACAGCTTCGCGCACAAGCCGAGGTCTATGCGGAAAATGGCAGCGAAGCGAAATTCGTTGCAGACTTTGCCGCTGCATGGGCAAAAGTCATGGATGCGGATCGTTTCGATCTCAGCCACGCCAAATATCACGCGTAAGGGCATTCCCCCAGCCCGCGCGCTGATGAGCCCGCCCATGCACTAGCATGCGGGTCGCATAGAGCCCCCGGTCACTCCATTCTGGATGGCCGGGGGTTTTGCGTTTTGGGCGGCTTTGCACCGTTAGCACCCCGCGGTTTTTGATTGCATCACGTCGCAGTTTCGGCGCAAAGCCTGCGGCCATGACGAATATCGATCAAGACCACGGAAGGGTAAGCGCCGGGATTATCGCAGCGCTCGCTTTTGGCGCACTGGCTGTGCAACCTTTGCTGGGTGAGGGCACCTATTTGGAAAACCTCGGCGGCATGCTGCGCTTCTTCACGATCTGGGGCAATGTCGCCGCGTGCATCATCATGGCTCTGATCGCTTTGGGCAAATCACCATCGCCCGCGATTATGGCCGCGCTTGTCACAGCGCTGGCGATCATCGGCGGCATCTATTGGGCGCTGCTTTCAGGTGAGCATCATCCGCAAGGGCTTGATCGGATCACCAACCAGTTTCACCACACGATCATTCCGGTGGCGAGCGTGCTGTGGTGGCTGCGCTACACGCCCACCGCCCCCTCTATCAAGGCGCTGATCCCTGTGATTATGGTCCCTCCGCTAAGCTACGGAGCCTTTGCCTTGGTTCTGGGGCAGATGACCGGCTTCTATCCCTATTTCTTCACTGATCTGCCCGCGCTGGGTTGGCCTTTGTTTATCGCTAGCAATATCGGATTGGCGCTGTTCTTTGCGGCGCTGGGTGCAGGGCTTATCGCGGTGAAGAACGTGCTGAACCGCCGGAATAGCGCCTAAATCCAGCCCGCCTCTTTCAGCACGCTAACATTCGCCCGGCTAACCGGAGCCTCTATCCCGCGCGCCAGCACCAGCCGCACATTACGCCCTTCGCGTCGCACATCTTCGACCGCACCGCGCGCCACCCACCAGCTGCGATGGACTTGTATGCCGTCGATCCCATCAAGCTCTGCAATCGCATCGCGCATCCGCATCAGCACCATCTCGCTGCCCAAGGCCGTATGCGCGCGGACATAGTGATCCTCCATCTCAAGCGCGATCAAATCACTACCCAAAGACGGTGGAAGTCGGTCGAGAAACGCCGGGGCAGAGGGTTCGGCGATGGCAGTTTCAGAAGGCGCAAAAGGAACGCTACCGCGCGCCGTGTCCGGAACATTAGCCTCGCCAACGCCCCTCTCCCTTGTGCCTAACGCGTAGAACAACGCGGTAATCCCGCCGCCGATCACCAGCACATAAAGATAGCTGACCATCGCATCTTCTAGGCTCGGCCAAACAAAAGTGCGGCCAATGAATCCGGCGCTCCAGACCAATGCCGTCATCGGGATCGTGGCGATCAATACACCGGCAATCCATAGGCCCCAGGCGGGCAAATCGAGCGCCCGCTGCCCCCAACTTACAAAAGCACTCATAGGCGCATAGATTGCATAGCCTAGCCAAGCGAAACCAACCCAAGTCAGCAGCCGAATCGGCAGCGGCTGTTCGAAACTGCCGAACGGTCCGATCAGCGCAAGGATCACGCCGATGACCGTCATAATCGCCAGATCCACTATGATCCGGCGTATGACTGGCCGCTGGGCCGGCTGGTGTGGATGGGGTGCCATTTCACTCATATCCAACGCCGTTGTGTCTGCCCATTCGCGCTTCGTAAAGTGGCAAGGCTCCTGTTTGCCACGCATTTCACGAAAGGCGCAACCCCTTTGCGAAGGGGTGATTGCCCGCGGGCGGGCCGCTGGCATCAATGGCTTCAACGCAGCGCAAATCACTGCAGCGCAATTCGATGGAGCACATACAATGACCACTTTCACACTGTCCGCATCTTCCAACCGCAAACCCGCTTCTAAACCTGTCCCTAGGCCTACTGGTAAGAACGCTTTCGACCTCACCCCTAGGATGCGCGCTATTGTTGCGATTGTGGGTACGACCATGACACTCATCGTCTTTTACGCAGTGATGCGCGGGCTGACCGGCCTTGCGCCAAACCATGCTGCCACCCGCGATCTGGCCGTCATGATCCATGTCGCAACGGTGATCCCGGCAATCCCGCTGGGAGGCTATCTTTTGCTCGCACGCAAAGGGACCAAGCGTCACAAAGTGCTCGGTAAAGTTTGGACCGCGCTGATGGTGATTACCGCGACTGCGGCGATCTGGATTGGCGATGGTTTCAGCTTCATCCACCTGTTTATACCGATGACCTTTTGGGCTTCGTATAGACTGATCGCGACTGCGCGTGCTGGCGATATGAAAGGGCACAAGAAAGAAGTCGTGAACCTCTATCTCTACGCTCTGATGATCCCCGGTGTGGTCAGCTTTGCGATCCCGGGCCGCCTGATGAACACCTTGCTTTTGGCGTGAGGATCTAACGCGGTCTTTTCAGCACCAAATATAGCGCACCCTCGCCCCCGTGGCGGCGGTGCGCTTTTCTGACCGCAGCGATAGCAGAACCATGCGGACCCGCTGCGAGCCAATCGAGGATTTTCGCCCGGATCGCCCCGCGCCGCGAACCGCGATCCGCCGCTTCGACGGGACGCAATTTGCCCGCAATCAAAAGCACCACCCGCGCATCCATCGCGCGCGCTTGCATCATTCCGCTATCAAGCCGCGCATGGGCGCTGTCCAAATTGTGACCATGCAAATCAAGCGTGAAATCAGGCGCGATCTGGCCGCTGCGAAGTTTGCGTTCCCAGCTTCCATCCAGACCCGTTTGGCGCGCATGATCTGCGCTTTGGAAAACAGGTCTAGGGGAGGTCTCGCGAGGTCTAGGGGTCATCTCTGTAGGAGAATGCAGGCCCTTTTTCGCAGAATTTGCAAGCAATCCCGCCATCGGATTTTGAGCCATTTTTGCCGAAATCTTTGCCGCTGGTTTGGCCGCAGCTTGCAAGCTGCCAGAGCTCTCCACCCTTGGTATGGCGCGCCCATCAAAGGGCGTTACGCTGCTGGCAAGCTTGGCCCAAGCGGCGGCCTCTTCCTCGCTCAATCCGCGCGGGGGTTTGGCATTCGGCATCGCTAGCGCTGCCTATCAGCGCACGCCAAGGCGCTCTACACTTGCTTTGGGTAGGAATAGCAAAGCCGATCCGCGCGCGCTCATTCCGCCAGCGGTCAGCCGCGCATCTTCGCCCGCACCCCAGAACGTATCGAACCGGTTTGCGCCTTTGATCGCGCCGCCTGTATCTTGCGCAATCCACATGCCATCGGCGCGATTGTTATCCATGTCGAGCCACACCGGCGCACCCAGTGGAACATAGCGCGGATCAGCCGCCACGCTGCTTTCGCGCCGGACCGGAACGCCCAATGCGCCCAGCGGGCCGTCACCGGTCAAGATGCGGAAGAAAATCCAACTCTTGTTGAGCTGCATCAGCGCTTTGCCTTCCTCAGGGTTTTCGCGGATATATTGCATGATCCCTTGCATAGAGCCGGCATATTGCCCGGGGCCATCGCCCAGCAATCCTCGCTCGCGCATGACCCCGCCAATGCCCACATATTCTCGGCCGTTCTGCCCTGCATAACCGATTCGGATCACTTCGCCCGCAGGAGTTCGAACGCGGCCAGACCCCTGAATTTGCAGGAAGAACAACTCTACCGGATCAGCGGCATAGGCGATCTCAAGACCCCGACCAGCAAGCGCGCCCGCCTCAATCTCGGCGCGTTCGTAATAGGGCACAAATTCGCCCACATCATTCGTACGGCCCAGCGGCGCGCGACCAGTCCGCTCGCCCGCTGGTACGGTCGAAGGCCACTGCCGTTTCAGGTCGTCCGGCATGGAATAGATCGGCGTATTGCACCCGCGCCGCGGTATACGGCAGCCAGCAATCTCAGGTTCGAAATAGCCCGTTGCAAAAGCCTCTCCCGAGCCAATGGTGACGGTTTGAAAATGGGTCTTAAAGAAATCGTCCGCGCGGCTCATCGCCCATGTCGTCGCCGCCGTGCAGGAAGGCTGCCAATCGGCATTGCTCGTCAGCCCGCTTTTGTCTTCGCGGATTAAGAGTTTGGGACAGCTTTCGATAAAGCTGGCAAGCGCTGTCGCTGCATCACCATCGCGCAGCCCAAGCGAGCCAATTGCGGGGCCCCTCTTTACGCCCGCAAAACGCGCGCTTGCGACATCGGTTTCGGGCGGGACAGCCGTGCCAATTTCGTCCCCGTCGCCTTCAGGAACAAGCGATCCGCAAGCCCCCAGTGCCAGCGTGGCAGCAGCAAGTGCCGTGAAAGAACGAAGTCGATAGCAGGGTGTAAGCATGCCGCAGATCTAGCCGCAATAACGCCGCTTATCAATTAGACAGGTTTGCGGGGTAAGAGCGGCAGTCCGGCCTGCTGATTGCCCCCTGCCAATCAACCTTCGCTAGTTAACCTTCATCGGTTTCATCAAGCAGCCAATGCGGATCGCCTGCTTTCACATCACGCATAAAGGTCCAAATGTCCCGGCTTTCGATCGCATCATTGAGCGATCCTGCCACCACATTGCCATCTTTGTCGCGCGTAACCGCAGCGATATCGGCAACGAATGCAACCGCAATCCGCGCCATTGAGCCATCCAATTCGGCGCTGCGAATCTTTGTATCCTCGATCCGCACCAACCGGTTGTCGAGCGTTTCGCCCGCTGCCTCGCGCGCATCAATCGCAGCGGTGAAGCTGTCGTAGACATCATCATCGCACAGCTCTTTCAATGTTTCGCGGTCGCCTTTCCAAAAGGCTTCCAGAACCATTTCATAGGCGCCCTTCGCCCCGTTTAGAAAAGCCGTCAGATCGAACCGACTATCGGCGGCTGAAATCGCGCGAATGCCGCGTTCTGTTGCTGGCACGGACCCTTCCAAAGCAGATGCGGCAGCAGCGGGCGCTGAGCTGGGTGTTGCAAGCTTGGGCGCAGCGGGCGCATTTTCGCGCGCGCGCCCTTCATTGGGATCGCGCAGACTATCGAATGGCTGACTATCGCGCGATGAAATGCCTTCTTCTTCCTCGGCGCGTTCACCCAGAACCGAATACAGCCGCATGCCCAAAAAGGCTGCGATCATCGCAAGGATAACGATTTCAATGATACCATCAGTCACAATTATGCATTTCCAGTCTGCGGCGAGTCATAAAACCGGCCAGTACCCCTCTGGTTCCTTAGATAGGCCTAAAATACAAATGAGCAACCGCGTAATGCGCGCAGATTTGCAACATTTGACTGCAAGATATGCAAATTTGGTCAGTTGGACGCGTCAAACGTGTTGACTCAATCGCAGTCCACCGCACCTGATCGTATTGCGGGGGAACCAGCACAGTGCTAGGCGCGCGATCAAACGAACATCCGATTGTTAACGAAAGAGCTTAGCCATGGCCGATGAAGGCGACGTACTCACCGATCTAGACGGAAACCCAGCAGCCCCCAATGGCGCTGACAATCATCCAACAGCTGGCATTATCAACCAGTATGTAAGGGATTTGTCCGTCGAAAACCCCAATGCGCCTGATGTGTTTCAATGGGAAGATCAGCCGAAAATTGACTTGCAATTCAATATTGGCGCGAACCAGGTCAATGATGAAGTTCACGAGGTTGAGCTGAAAATCAATCTCACCGCGACCGCTGAAAAGGGCAATGTCTATTTGATTGAGCTGTCCTATTGCGCGCTGGTTGGCCTGCGCAACATGCCGGCCGAACAAACCCATGCATTTCTGTTTGCAGAGGCACCGCGCATTCTGTTTCCTTTTGCACGCCGGGTGATTGCCGATGCCGTGCGCGATGCAGGTTTCCCGCCAATGCTATTGGAGCCGGTCGACTTTAACGGGCTCTATCTGCAGCAAATGCAGGCGCAGCAAGAAAGCGGCGACGGCGCGGACGTTCCCGCGACGAGTTAATTGGTATCACTACGCCCGCTCATGCTGAGCCTGTCGAAGCGTGAGTGGGTCCTGCCAACCCCGCGTTCACCCTTCGACAAGCTCAGGGTGAACGGTGTGAGCGCCGTTGAAGCATGAGCCTGCTTAAAAATGTCGGGACAATTGGCGGGCTGACCATGCTCAGCCGGGTCGCTGGGATGGCGCGGGAAATGATCTTTTCGCGCGTGCTCGGCGCGAATGCTGTGACCGATGCGTGGTTTCAGGCGTTCATCATTCCCAACGTTTTTCGCCGCCTGTTTGCAGAAGGTGCATTCTCTGCTGCCTTTGTTCCGATGTTCTCCAAGCGGCTGCACGGGCATGATGATCCAGAGCGCGGTTTGGATGAGGCCAAGAGTTTCAGCGCCGATGTGCTGAGCGTCTTCCTCCCCGTGCTCATCGCGCTGGTGGCGGTGTTTGAAATTGCTATGCCGGGCGTGATCTGGCTGCTCGCGGAAAAGCCGGTTGATCCCGCAACCAATGCGCTAGCGATTGATTTTGCGCGGATCATGTTCCCCTACATCATCCTTATCAGCCTAGTGACTTTGTTCACCGGTATGCTCAATTCAGTCTCGCGCTTTGCGCCGGGGGCAAGCTTTCCGATCCTGCTCAACCTAGTGCTGATCGCGGCTTTGCTGGCAGGCGAGTGGTTTGCGCAGACGACTGGCGCGAGCATCGAGCAGATCGCTTATGGCATTGCGTGGGCAGTGGTCGGCGCTGGGCTGATCCAGTTCGCTTGGCTCTATTACTGGGTGCGGGTTGAGGGTTTCCGGCCCCGTCTTTTGTGGCCGCGCATTACGCCAGAGGTCAAACGCCTGTCCATCATCGCTCTGCCCGCTGCGATTGGCGGCGGCGCATATCAAATCAACACGCTTGTGCAGATCTACTTCCTCAACCAATTGGAGGAAGGCGCGGTTAGCTATATGAATTATGCCGACCGGCTGAACCAATTGCCGCTGGGCATTATTGGCATCGCTTTGGCGACGGCAATCCTGCCCAATCTCTCCAAGTTTATCGGCGGTGACGATGAGAAGCGCGCTTCCAGATTGCAATCCGATGCGATTGAGCTTTCGATGCTGCTGACCATTCCAGCGGCAGTTGCTCTGGCGATCTGCGCAGAGCCATT
>CAZAIG010000061.1:10749-13498 GCA_964485135.1 uncultured Porphyrobacter sp.
TGCGGCTTGCGCGCCAAGCACTCGCTGCGGCACTGATGGGCGCAGCCTTGTTCTTCGCGCGCGATCTGCTTACCGATTGGTATTCCGCTGGCATTTTCGCCCGGCTCGGCGCTTTAATGGTGCTGGTCGCAGTGGCCGCTATCGTCTATTTCGGCATCGCTTTTGCGGTCAGGGCCATCGACCGCGAGCGTATCAATGCCCTTACAAAGAAAGCAACCTAAGCTCATGCTCCCAACGATGCGAGTCGTCTCTGGCATTCAGCCGACCGGAAATCTGCACCTTGGCAATTACCTTGGTGCGATCCGCAATTGGGTGCGTATGCAGGATGCAATGGATGAAGATTCCGAGTGCTTGTTCTTCCTCGCTGATCTGCATGCCATTTCCATGCCGCATGATCCAGAGGCGCTGACGACCGGTACGCTGGAAATGACAGCCGCATTGGTTGCATGCGGAATTGATCCCAATAAATCGATCCTGTTCAACCAAACGCAAGTGCCTGCTCACGCCGAATTGCAATGGCTGCTATCAGGAACCGCGCGGATGGGCTGGCTTAACCGTATGACGCAGTTCAAGGATAAGGCCGGCAAAAACCGCGAAGGCTCTTCCATCGCACTGTATACCTATCCGGTTTTGCAAGCTGCCGATGTGCTGCTTTATCAAGCGACCCATGTGCCCGTGGGCGATGATCAGAAACAGCATTTGGAATTGGCCCGCGACATTGCCGAAAAGTTCAACCGCGATTTCGCCACAGAAGAAACGCCCGTCTTCACTCTGCCCGATCCGATTGTTCCGCCAGAGGCCGCGCGGATTATGTCGCTGCGCAATGGCTCTGCGAAAATGAGCAAATCCGACCCATCAGAGGCAAGCCGGATCAATCTGTCGGACGATCCAGATACAATCATGAAAAAGGTTAAGAAGGCGAAATCAGATGCCGATGCGCTGCCATCCGAAGAAGCAGGGTTAGAAGGCCGCGCAGAGGCGCTGAACCTTGTCACCATCTACGCAGCGATCACGCAGCAAAGCATAGAGGATGTGCTGAAAGAATACGGCGGGCAAGGTTTTGGCGCATTCAAACCAGCGCTAGGCGAAGTGCTCGTAGAGACCCTGTCGCCGATCTCTGCCCGTTTCCGCGAGCTGAAAGAAGACCGCGAATCGCTCGATGCGATTCTGGCACGCGGCGCTGCTAAAGCACGCGAAAGAGGTACAGACACTTTGAGCGCGACCTATGCAGCTTTGGGCCTTGTTCGCGGCTAGTGTACGGGGATAAACACCTAGAAACACACGATTAAAGCGAATGATCCACGTTCAAAAGCGGTTCAGGCCCGTGTCTCTAAACAAGACAGAGGGAATGCCGTTTTGGCGTTTGAACAGCCACAGTCTATACATGCATCGATGCAGGACCGGTGATTAGGGTAGACTACCTAAGGGGATCGCAAAGATGAAACTCACATTCAATCATACACAGCGGGCGCTGAAACTTGCCAGCGTGCCGCTCCTGCTCGCAGGCCTTGCTGCCTGCGCATCACCTGGATTTAAAGCCGATGTATCGCGCTTTCAAACGCAGCTTCCCGCGCCAAGCGGAGAGAGCTTTGCCGTTGTTGCTGATGATCCAAAGCTGGCCGGTGGTTTGGAATTTGCGCAATATGCGCGCCAAGTCGAAGCGCAGATGGCGCGCCTTGGCTATACGCCTGCGACACCGGAAACGGCCAGCCTGCTGGTGCGGTTTGACTACGGTGTCGACAATGGCCGCGAGCGCATTCGCCAGACCGGTTTTCAAGACCCCTTCTTCGACCCTTGGTATCGCGGATATCGCGGCGGTTTTTATCGTTCTCGTTTCCGCGGGCGCGGGTTCTATCGGCCGCGCGGCGCTTGGGGCTATGGATTCTATGATCCATGGTTTGGCGGTCCTGAAATTCGCAGTATCACTGTTTACACCAGCGGCATCGATATGAAGATCGACCGCACCGCAACCGGCGAACGCCTGTTCGAAGGGAAGGCAGAGGCTGTCTCTACCTCCAACCGCTTGCCCTATCTGGTGCCGAATTTGGTTGAAGCGATGTTTACAGACTTCCCCGGTAGCAGTTCAGGCGAAACTCTGCGCATCACGATTAAACCAGAAGAAACCAAGGTTCGCCGGGTCAACTAAACCCGACATGCCACAAGAATTTTCCTTGGACGGAAAAACGAAGGCGGCGCCCATGATGCGGGTGCCGCCTTTTCTTTTGGGTGTGTGATCCGCGAAACGTTCTAAAGCTGTTTGTGCCCACCGGTTGAGCCAAAGCCGCCCGCACCGCGATCCGTTGCGTCCAATTCATCCACTTCGGTCCATGACCCTTGTGTGACTGGCGCGACAATCAGCTGCGCCACGCGGTCTCCGCGCGCGATGGCGAAATCTTCCGTTCCATGATTGATCAGCAGAACTTTTAATTCACCGCGATAATCGCTGTCGATGGTCCCCGGCGTATTGGGCACTGTGATCCCGTGTTTGAACGCAAGACCGGAACGCGGGCGAACTTGAATCTCAAACCCTTGCGGAATAGCGACACTCAGCCCCGTAGCCACTGCATGACGAGCGCCCGGCGCTATCGAAACATCCTCGGCTGAAACAATATCCATGCCCGCTGCGCCCGCTGTCGCATAGCGCGGCAGATCAAGCCCCTGGCCATGGGGCAGGCGTTTTACTTCGATTGCGATCGTGCCAGTCATTCTAATCCTTGCCTTCCAGCGCCTCAGCCATGCGTTCCACTAG
>CAZAIG010000062.1:0-13488 GCA_964485135.1 uncultured Porphyrobacter sp.
CCGCTCCGTCCGCAAGGCCAGTTTGCGCTGCCATTCCCGTTCAATCCAGCCAAGGTCCGCCGCATCAGATTGCACAGCCATCTGATTGGCAACCAGCGAGATGCAGCTGTGCAGCACAGCCTCATCATCGCGCTTGGCAATGACTAGGCGAGCATCGGGAAATTCCTTCAAAAGCGCTGGCAGGATTTCGGAGAATTGCGGGCATTTCATCACGCGCGGCAAATGCGCATTGCTGGCATGGGCTGCATCGCTGCGCAAAATGCGGGCAAATTCGCGCGCCAATGGCGCTGGATCGCGTGCCTCGCTCCACTGGCTATAGGTAGGGATGCGCCACTGCGCTTCGTATGCCGCATGATCAAGCGAACCTGCCAGCCAGCCAAGCTCCTCATCTGCGCGCGCCGCACCAAAGGGGTGAACAGTGTCGAGCCATGGGTTTACTGCGCGGGCCATTGTCAGCGCCAATGAGCTCCATAGTGGGCGCAGGTCGGGGCTAGCAGGAACTGGCGCCCAGCTATCGCAAAACCGGGTGGCGCAATGGGCCGGGTCAGCTGCGAGCAAGCGGTGAATGCGGGTCGTGCCGCTGCGCATCTGCCCGATGACGATGATAGGCGGAGCGAGTGTGGTTTGCAGCAATTGCGGGCGCTTATCCCACAAAGCTCCCAAACCTGCGCGCAATTTGATCACCCGCGCTAGCTGCCCATGGGCGATGGTTCGCCCAAGCGAGTTGAGCCGTGCTTCGCCCGCCAGTGACGCGCAAAGAGCATCAAGCCGCTCGCTGAAATCTGCATCATCAGCGGCTGAGCGGGCGCTACTTTTGGGCACACCGCCCGCTTTTTCGCGCAGTGCACCCGCTTCTAGCGATGGATAGTTTGACAAGCCTTTCGCCCATGCCGCCTCTAGCCATCGGTTGAGCGTATCAACGCGGGGGCTTCTATCGAGCGGATGAAGGCGTGCGGGCGCCATACCGGCTAGGGACCGCGCGAAAGAAAGTCGCCCAGCACCTTGGGATAGAGCTGATGCTCGGCAAATTTCACCCGCTCGGCCAAGGTTTCTGGCGTGTCTTTGGGCCCAATCGCGACCTCTGCCTGGCCCAAAACATCGCCCGCATCCAATTCGCTTGAGACCAGATGGACACTGGTTCCAGCGACTGTATCGCCCGCCTCAATGGCGCGCGCATGTGTGTCGAGCCCTTTATATTTGGGTAGCAGTGATGGGTGGATATTGAGCATCCGGCCCTGCCACCGTTCGACAAATCCATCCGACAATATCCGCATATATCCTGCAAGCGCGATAAACTCAGCGCCAGCCTCAATCGCGGCAGCTTCCATCGCGGCGTCATGCTCTGAGCGGATCATGCCTTTGTGCGACAGCGTGAAAGTGGCGATGCCTTCCGCCTTTGCCAGATCCAAACCGGCTGCATTGGGGACATTGCTGGCGACAAGTACGACTTCGTAAGGAGAACCCGCCAGCCGGCTGGCATAAAGCAGCGCGGCCATATTGGTGCCGCTGCCAGAGATGAAGATCGCGAGCTTTTGCCTAGCCAAAATGCGACGCTTCCCAATCCGACTTTGCGCTCCAGCAGCCTTGCGGACCAGATACGGTGCAGCCTCTCTCACCGGCGACGATTGCGCCAATGGTAAAGGCGGTTTCGCCCGCTTCTGTGAGCGCTGCCAAAACCGTGTCGAGCTTTTCAGGATGCACGGCCAGAACCATTCCGACGCCGCAGTTAAACGTGCGCGCCATTTCTTCAGGTTCGATATTTCCCTGCGCTTGCAAAAACGCCATTAGCCCTGGCTGATCCCAAGACGATGCATCGACCTTTGCATGCGAGCCCTCTGGCAAAATGCGCGGGATATTCTCTAGCAATCCGCCGCCAGTGATATGCGCAAGCGCGTCCACATGACCCGCGCGAATAATCGGCAGCAGGCTTTTGACGTAAATGCGGGTCGGCTCAATCAATGTATCGATTAGCAAGCGGTCCGCATCGAACAGGGCAGGGCGATCCAGCTTCCAACCTTTGTCAGCGGCCAGCCTTCGCACCAAAGAATAGCCGTTGGAATGCACGCCAGAGCTGGCAAGCCCGATAAGGACATGACCCGGGGCGACTTTTTCGCCCGTTAACTGCTCGCCGCGCTCCACTGCGCCAACGCAAAAGCCAGCGAGATCATAATCGCCATCGGCATACATGCCGGGCATTTCGGCAGTCTCTCCACCAATCAGCGCGCAGCCTGCTTGTTTGCAACCTTTTGCAATTCCTGCGATGACCCGCTCGGCAATACCGTTTTCAAGGTGCCCTGTGGCGAAATAATCGAGGAAGAAGAGCGGCTCTGCGCCTTGGACGATCAGATCATTCACGCACATGGCGACCAAATCGATGCCGACATTGTCATGCGCATTATAATCAATCGCGAGTTTGACCTTGGTGCCTACGCCGTCGTTCGCTGCGACAAGCAGTGGGTCCTTATAGCCAGCGGCTTTCGGGTCGAAAAAACCGCCAAATCCGCCAATCTCACTGTCTGCGCCGGGACGGGCTGTGGCCTTTACCAAGGGGCCGATGGCCTTCACCAGTGCATTGCCCGCAGCGATCGATACGCCGGCGGATTCATATGTGTAATTGTCGGGCTTAGATGTTTTCGATGACATAATCCCCATGCTTTAGCCTTTCGTGCTTGGAATTCCACTCGCCTTTCGGCAAAAGGCCCATGGTTTTCCCCGATGAGTCAAATAGTCTCTCTTTTCCGGCCCCTTAGCCAAGCATCTGCCAAGCCCAATCATTGGATTTGGGGTGGCGCTCTGGTGCTGGTTGCTGCCAGCTTGATGATTGCAGGCTCTGCTGGATTGTTCGCGCAAGTCGGTGGGAATCGCGGAATTGCCCCGATTGTCAGCACGACCGATATTGATGTCAGCGGCATTGATGTGGATGTCCGCGGCAAAAATGCGACCGAAGCGCGCGAGAAGGGTTGGCGCGAGGCGCAGCGCAAAGCTTGGGCCAAAGTCAACGGCCCCAAGCTTTCCGATGGCCAATTACAAGGATTAGTTGCAGCGGTCGTCATTGAGCGGGAACAGATTGGCCCGAAACGCTATATTGCGCGGCTTGGCGTTATCTTTGATCGGGCGCGCGCTGGCCGCTATCTGGGCGGAAGCAAGCAATCGCGCCGGTCGGCACCAATGCTTTTGCTGCCTGTTACCAAAAGCGGCGGCACCTATTTGATGTATGAAACGCGCAATCCGTGGCAGCGAGCCTGGGCGGAGTATCAAGCGGGTGGAAGCCGGATTGACTATGTCCGTCCATCGGGCGCTGGCGGCGATTCCTTGCTCCTGACTTACGGTCAAACGAGCAGGCGCAGCCGGTTGTGGTGGCGCAATATCCTCAACCAGTTTGAGGCGGGCGATGTCTTGGTGCCTGTGGCTGAACTCAGTTATTCATGGCCCGGCGGCCCGATTGAAGGCGAATTTACTGCGCGTTACGGCCCCGACAGCATCTATCTGGACAGCTTTAAAATGACTGCGCGCAGCAGCAATGATTTGCCAGAGATGCTCAACAAAGCGGTTCTGCGGTTTGATACGATGTTTGAAAAGGCTCTGACGGACGGCAAGCTAAAGCCTGATCCTACGCTCAATTCCGGCGGCGGCTTGGGCATCGCTGATCCAGCGATCCAGCGTTTGATCCAAATTGGCCGGTCGGTTCAAGCTCAAGAAAATGCGAAAAAAGCTGCTGAACGAGCGGCTGCTAAGAAAGATTCGGATAGAAGATCCTCAGAAAACAGAACCGAGCGTACAGAAACTCAGGAAACGGCACCGACCCCAACGCCGACGCCAACGCAGGCAGCGCCCACGGCAACGACATTTAGCGTGCAGTTCGCGACGCCTGACGCTGGCGCATTCGACTCTAGCTTTGCCACAGTGCGTTCTACAGCGGGTGTGCGCGGCGCAGCGATCAACAGCACGGCGATTGGCGGAACCTCCGTCATGGTGGTGACCTACGCTGGATCACTTGACCAATTGGCAGCGGCGCTTCGCTCGCGCGGCTTCCGCGTATCGCAAGGCGGCGGCGCGCTGTCGATCAGCCGCTAACCACCTTCTCATTGGCAAAAGCGCAAGCTATGGCGCACAGCATGTCGCAGATCGCTTTGCCACTGACACAGCGCAGCAGCGCCGATCCAGCTCGGATCATCGTTGGCAATGCCAATGCGCGCGCGCATGAAGCGCTCAGCGATCCTACCAGTTGGCCCTATGGCACCGCGGTGCTGGCAGGGCTGCCGCGTTCGGGCAAAAGCTCGCTTGGCCGCTGGCTCGCCGATCAATCTGCAGCGCAATACAAACTGGCGGTACTGGATGATGCGGACCGGATGGAGGAGAATGCGCTGTTTCATCGCTGGAATGCAGCGCAAGAGAAGGGAGAGAAACTGCTGCTGATCGTCGGTTCTCAGCCATGGAACATCGCTTTGCCAGATTTGCGGTCGCGGCTGGGTGCTGCGATGCAGCTAGAAATTGGCGAGCCTGATGATGCGATGATCACCGGTTTGATCGAAGCCATAGCGGAGCAGCGCGGGCTTGCTTTAGCAGAGGGCGCGGCGGATTACCTTGTCCCGCGCACTGAACGCAGCTTTGCTGGTATTGAGCAACTTGTCATTGCAATCGACCGTCTCAGCCTTGAACGAAAAGCGCCTGCCACCATGTCGATTTGGCGAGCTGCACTTGAGCAAATTCTGGGTGCAGAGCAGCAACGCTTGCTCTAACTGCCAATTGGTGGGAGAATACTGACATGTTCAGCCGGTTAGCGAGACATTTGGATTCCATTAGCGCGCGCGATCCTGCGCCCCGTTCGCGGCTGGAAATTCTGCTTTACCCAGGTGTTTGGGCAATGTTCTATCACCGGATTGCGCACCGGCTTTTCCGTGCACGGTTGTTTTTCTTGGCCCGGATGGTGAACCATTGGGCGCGTTTCTTGACTGCGATTGATATCCATCCCGGCGCTAGAATCGGCAAAAATCTGTTTATAGATCATGGCTTTACGGTGATTGGCGAAACAGCCGAAATTGGAAACAACGTTACGATCTATCAGAATGTGACTTTGGGCGGTACGAACCCAACCAATGGCAAAGGGGGGAAACGTCATCCGACTTTGCGCAACAATGTGATTATTGGTTCCGGCGCACAAATCATTGGGCCGATTGTGGTGGGTGAGCGCGCACGCGTGGGCGCCAATGCCGTCGTGACAGAGGACGTGCCTGACGGCGCGACGATGATTGGCTTTAAAGCGCGCTCAACCTTGGTTCCGGCAGAGGAATGGATTAAGGAATTCATCCCCTATGCCACCATGCCTGAATGCGAGGATGCCAATGGCAACCGGATCGATTGCATCGAAAAGTTAGAAGCAGAGATGATGGCTTTAAAAGCGGAGATCTCGGCTCTAAAGGCGAGTTCACCCCCTCAAAAACGTAGCGGAACCGCTGATTGATGGAGAGCTCTGGAGGCGGCGGCAGTGTCAGCGGACTATCGTCTGGCTCGGTCCTTTCATTCCCTGGAAAAGCGATTGGTCAGGTTGGGTTTGAACGGGCTGAACTCCAACGCATCCTTGATCTTTATGGGCGGATGGTGGCCGCCGGTGAATGGCGCGATTACGCGATGGACTTTACGAAAGATGTAGCGGTCTTTGCCGCATTCCGCAGGGCGGCAGAAAAACCCAATGCACGCATCGAAAAGCGCCCGTCCTTGCGCAATAAGCAAGGCATGTGGGCGCTGTACGGAGAGCACGGCCAAGTCTTGAAACGCGGGCATGAACTTGCCGGAGTGCTTGCCCCGCTTGAGCGCAAGCTTCTCAAAACGGTTGAGGATTAGCTCCCAAAAGAAAACGGCCTCCCATCCGATTGGACAGAAGGCCGCCTCCAATTCTGGATTTGTGAGTTATCCGCGTGCGCTGGATGGTCCGTCGCCGGTCACCGCCTGCATCGCTTTCAAGATAGCGGCGGATTGCTCGCTGCCTGACTGCGGAGCGACGAGGTTTGTTTGCGCATTGATTTTGTCCCAATTCGCGGCGAAGCCTTCGACCGTGCGCTCATCGTCGGGCAACCACACCGCATCGTTCATCACCACCCATGCCGAGTGAAATCCGCCTGCGCCCGCGCCGACGATGGCGTTGGTGGGCGAATCTTCGCTGACAAGGAAGAGTGCGGCGGGAACCACGTTCTCAGGCGCGAAGAGCTTAAACGCTTCTTCCGGGAAGAGGTCTTCGGTCATGCGGGTGCCAGCAACGGGCGAGAGCGAATTCACGCGAATGTTGTATTTCGCGCCTTCGAGCTGGAGCGTTTTGGTCAGACCAGCAAGGCCCAGTTTCGCCGCGCCATAGTTCGCTTGACCGAAATTGCCGAACAGGCCGGTCGAGCTAGCTGTCATCAAAATGCGGCCATAGGCCTGCTCGCGGAAGGTTTCCCAGCAAGCTTTGGTGGCCATGGCCGATCCGTTGAGGTGAACATCAAGCACAAAGCGGAAATCATCCGGCGTCATCTTTGCAAAAGTCTTGTCGCGCAAAACGCCTGCATTGTTAATCAAGACATGCACGCCGCCCCAGGCTTCTTTCGCCTTGGCCACCATTTCTTCCATCTGGTCAAAATCGGTTACCGAACCGCCATTGGCCATCGCAGTGCCGCCCGCTGCCTCGATTTCGGCAACCACTTCGCCGGCTGCATCAGAAGAGCCAGTGCCATCGCGCGCTCCGCCAAGATCATTGACGACAACTTTCGCGCCGCGCTTGGCAAGTTCGAGCGCATAAGCCTTACCCAAGCCGCCGCCAGCACCAGTGACGATCGCGACCTTATCTTTGAAATCGATGCTCATGAAATTCTCTCCGCTTAAAAGTTACGAATGGGGGAGGGCTTTACGCGCCCGTAAACCAATTACACGCGCTGAGTGGCAGTTTTAAACGCGGCTTGCAACAGGGGAAAGCGCCAGTCTTGCGTGCCGTAACGGCATCGCGGTGATGTTAGAGCGCCTCTAGCGCCGGAATGAGCTGATCCAGCGAATCAATCACACCATTCGCCCCCATCTGGTGCGGGTCTTTGTCGTGATAGCCATAGGTTACCGCAATGACGGGAACGCCCGCTGCTTTCGCTGCATTCACATCATAAGTGGAATCGCCGATGAAGGCGATGGGGCCGCCGCCGCCGACTTCGCGCGCCTTGATGACCGGGTCGGGATGCGGTTTGGAGAGATATGTGCCGTCTGCACCTTTGCCCATTGTATCGCCGCCAATCACGGTCTCGAAGTAATGGATCAGATCAAGCTGCGTGAGGACACTGCGCGCAAATTCCTCAAACTTATTGGTGACGACGACGAGTTTGACCCCGCTCGCTTTCAGCTCTTCCAGCACTTCCACCGCATGGGGGTAGGGCTGCGAATAGTCGGCGTTGTGATCGGCGTAATAAGCGAGCATTTTCTTATAGAGCGCTTTGAACTCATCGGCAGGGAGACCACCTTGCGCGTCCACGGCACGCGACAGCATAATCTTAGCCCCGCCGCCGATCAGGTCCTTTGAGCTTTCGACCGAAACACGCTCAAACCCGCCCAATTCCAACGCGTGGTTCACTGCTTCACCCAGATCGCGAAACGTATCGAGCAAAGTGCCATCAAGGTCGAAGCCGACCGTATCAAAAGGAAAATCTGTCATATTGTGTGAAGCGGTGGCGCAAGGTTCTTCATTCTGCAAGCATTTGCTGGCAAAGGGCTGACCAACTATAGGAAACGCCATGACCAATTTTGCCGCCATCATCCTTGCTGCGGGCAAGGGCACACGTATGAAATCGGACACGCATAAAGTCCTGCATCCGATTGCGGGCCGGGCGATGATCGATCATTTGATGGCTTCAGTTGGCGAGCTTGAGCCGAAAGAGCAGGTGGTTGTTGTGGGGGCCGGGCGCGAGCAATTGGAAGCCGCCTTGGGGGATCGCGCCACCACTTGCCTGCAGGAACCGCAATTGGGAACGGGTCATGCCGTTCAGCAAGCCCAGAACGCGCTATCCGACTTCTCCGGAGATATTCTGATCCTTTATGGCGATGTGCCTTTCGTTAGCGCCAAGACGATGCGCGCGATGATTGAGCGACTCAACGCTAAGGATGCGCCCGCCGTTGTCGTGCTCGGCTTTGAACCTGAGGATGCGCTGCAATATGGCCGCGTGATCGCGGACGATGCAGGCGCGATCAGCAAAATGGTCGAGTTCAAGGATGCGAGCGAGGCAGAGCGCCAATGCCGCATCTGCAATTCTGGCCTGATGGCGGCGAAATCGGATGATCTGTTCAAACTGCTCGCCCGTGTTGGCAATGATAACGCGCAAGAAGAATACTACCTCCCCGATATCGTCAACATCGCTATCTCAGACGGGCGCACATGCGCGGTGGTAATTACGAAGAACCCAGACGAAGTTGCTGGCATCAATAGTCGCGCTGAACTGGCCGATGCGGAAGGCCGCTGGCAGGCCGAACGCCGCTTGCAAGCGATGGCTGACGGGGTGACATTGAAAGCACCCGATACGGTCTATTTCAGCTATGACACGGCTTTGGGCCGCGATGTGACGGTGGAGCCGCATGTGGTCTTTGGCCCTGGTGTGACAGTTGCGGATGGCGTTCATATCAAGAGCTTCACCCATATCGAGGGCGCAACCCTTGGCAAAGCTGTGCAGGCAGGCCCATTTGCGCGGCTGCGTCCCGGTGCCGTGCTGGAAGAGGACGCCTTTATCGGCAATTTCGTCGAGATGAAGAAGGCTACTTTGGGCAAGGGCGCAAAGGCCAGCCATCTCTCTTACATTGGCGATGCGACTGTTGGCGAGAAAGCCAATATCGGCGCGGGCACGATCACTTGCAATTACGACGGCTATTTCAAATATCAGACGGTGATTGGCGAGCGCGCCTTTATCGGATCGAACAGCGCCTTGGTCGCGCCTGTTAACATTGGCGCGGATGCAATTGTCGCCGCCGGATCAACCGTTAGCCGCGATGTCGGCGCGGGCGAATTGCGCATGGTGCGTGCCGAGCAGCTCGTGAAGCAAGGCTGGGCTGACCGCTTTCATGATACGATGAAGAAGAAGAAAGAAGCGGAGAAGAAGGGTTAGGGGCGAAGAAGCGTGCCTCCCTTTGATGATCTAACCTGTTGGCTCTGCGAGCGCCCGTTTGAAACGCGCATCCAGTGGCATCACACCGTGCCCAAGTCGAAGAAGGGGCGCGAGACTGTCCCTGTCCATCCGATTTGTCACAAGACTTTGCATAAAGCCTTCACCAATGCTGAGCTGGCGCGTTTTGGGAAGGACCGTGAGCGCTTGTTGGAAGATGAAGGGCTCACCAAGTTCATCGCTTGGGTGAAGGACAAGCCGCCCGATTTTCATGCGAAGACCCGGTAATGTGTTTTAGGTCTCAGGATGCGGTGATCGACTAACTATGGGTCTTGGTGAGGATCGCTGGAACACGGTGATGATACCGCAGTATAGGACCAGCAGGAAGCTCTACCCAATTCGCCTAAAGTCTCAAGGAAACATGAGTTTACAGCCGCGTTAGCAACAGTCTTAATCTGCACGCCCTATTGTCACTATATCGGGACAAAAGGGATCAAACCATGCACACTTCATTCCACGCAAGATCAATCGAAGGGGGCCTTCACCTATACACACAAGGGCAATTTTGGCCGGCAGGGATTATTTCTCTCGATGAATTCCAGGCGAGTTTCTTGGTGCCCGATACGCTGGAACTCAATGTGCAAGACCAAGTGTTCTTGAAAGTGGGCGGACTGCCCAGCTTTCCTGCAATTGTTCAAAATGTTGCTGGCGATAAAGTCCGCCTGCAATTTCTGGGCTCGATCCATCCCAGCGTTATCGAAGCGATGGAACTGGGTGAATTTGACGATCCAGAAAAAGGTCGTGCCGTCGCCTGACCCTACTCCGGCGCGTCGCTTTCATCCATAAGTTGCTGCATCAAATAGACATATTGCAGTGCTTGAATTTTCGCACGTTGTTCATTGTCAACGCCGCCAGAATGGCCGCCAACTGTATCTTCAAAATAGTAATAGGGATGCCCCAACTCTTTGAGCTTTGCAGCGCCTTTTCGGGCGTGGGCAGGGTGCGTGCGATCATCGGCGGTTGACGCCCAAAGGAAAGGCGTAGGATAATCCACGCCCTCCACAATCTTCTGATAGGGTGAGTACCCTTCGATCCACTTGCGCTGCTCCGGAATGCGCGGATCGCCATATTCGCCAATCCACGAAGCGCCGCGGCCGATCACATGATAGCGCAGCATATCGAATAGAGGAATCTGGACAATCGCAGCGCCGAACAGATCGGGGCGCTGAGTAAAGGCTGTGCCGACGAGCAGCCCGCCTTGGCTCCCGCCTTGAATGCCTAGATGCTCAGGGGAGGTGAAGCCGCGCTTTACCAAATCCTCTCCCACAGCAATAAAATCGTCCCAAGTGCGCTGCTTATTCTCGCGAATGGCTGTCTGGTGCCAGCCGGGACCAAACTCGCCTCCCCCGCGCAGATTGGCGAGCACATAAGCTCCGCCGCGTTCAAGCCACAATTTGCCTGTGCTGCCGAGATAGCCAGGAAGGCGCGGTACCTGAAACCCGCCATATCCGCTCATCAGAACGGGCGTTTTGCCGTCCATTGTCATGCCTTTCGGCTTGACGATGAAGTAAGGAATCTTTGTGCCATCAGCGCTGACCGCCTGATGCTGCTCAACCGCCATGCCCGCTTTATCAAAGCGACTTGGCGATGTTTTGAGCACTTGCGGCTTGGCGCTACCATCGGTGTAATAGAGCGTAGTCGGGTTGAGGAAATCAGTGACAGTGAACATCATCTGATCCGACTGGCTTGAGCTTGCTGCAATGCCGACGGTCGCATTGTCCGGCAGGTCCACTGGCTTGCTCACCCATGCGCCGTCTCTAAAGTTGAACTGCACGACCTTGCCAACAACATTGTCGAGCATGCCTACAAATAATGCGCTGGCAGTGATCGCGCCGCCGCGCTTCGTCTGCCGGTCTGCGGGTGCCCAAACCAAGGTTTTTGCTGCGCCATTGGGATTGGCTTTCCATTCCTCCAAATCCATCGAGATCAGGCTGTCCGCAGGGAATGTTTGCCCGTCCACTTCCCAATCGACATCGGTGGAATAGAGCATTTGCCCATCGACGATCCCATAGGGGTTCGCCTTTTTCGGCATATCGAGTTTGACCCACGTATCGCCTTTCTGGACGAAATATTCGCGCTCGTGAAAGCTCACCCCGCGCGACGCCATCATCGCATGGACGACATATTTGTTGTCCATCAGCTGATAGGCGCCTGCGGACACGTCGGAACTTTCCCCGCGGAAAACCTCCGGCGCATCGGCCAAATCGGTGCCGCGTTTCCACAGCCGAGTGGTGAAGGGGTATTCGCTGTCGGTTAGCGTGCCTTCGCCGAAATCGCGGCCAACCAGCAGCGTATTGTCATCGACCCAGCTTGCCCCGCCTTGGCTTTTGTCGAGCAGTTCAAACCCGCCTTCGACAAAGCTCTTGGTGGATGTGTCAAATTCGCGCGCGATCGTTGCATCTTCGCCCCCATCTGACAGGTAGATCATGCAGCGCGATAGAGCAGGCGGCAGGCAGGATGAGCCTTTATAAACCCATTCCTTGCCTTCTGCCGCTGCCAAAGCGTCGACATCCAGCACGATTTCCCATTCCGGGTCATCAGTCTGATAGCTTTCCAGCGTTGTGCGGCGGACCAGCCCCTTTGGATTGTCCTTGTCCTGCCAGAAATTATAGAGGCCATCGGGGCGGAAACCGACATAGGGAATGCGGTCTTCGCTATCGAAAATTGCGAGTGCTTCGCCTTTGAGTGTTTCAAAACGCGGATCAGCTTCTAGCACGCCGAGAGTGCGTTTGTTCTCAGCCTCGACCCATGCCAGCGCTTCATCGCTGCGTGCTTCCTCTAGCCAGATATAGGGATCTTGTTCGGGTCCGGGGACGCCATCATCTGTGGTGCCAGCATCGGCCGTTGCAGGTTCCTCTGCACTAGCGGGGCTGGTCATTGCTGCGATTGCACCTGACAGTGCGCATGCAAGGGCGAAGTTGGAAACACGTTTCAAGAGTCCTCTCCTATTGGGGGCCGGATCGGCAATGTTGGGTGGAGTGTGGAGCGAAGAGGCGCACTTGTGAAGGGGTAATCGGGAAAAAGTACCGTGTTCTTCATGGCTGTTATTTTTGCGGGGAGATGATAGCAAAAGGGCGGCTCCATTACGGGCCGCCCTCATGAATTTGAATGTTGGAGAAGAGGCTTACTCGCCTTCCTCCACATGCTCGGCTAAAACGGTAAGGCCATTGTCGCCCACTTCGGCAAAACCGCCGCGCACTTGAATTTCCTCAGGCGCTCCTCCTTCGCTCTTGTAGACTTGTACCGCGCCATCGCGAATGGTCGACATGAAAGGCGAGTGGCCCTCCAATACGCCAAAGTCGCCCTCGGCTCCGGGGACAACAACCATATGCACATCTTCGGAGCGGACCTGCTTGGCAGGGGTTACGAGTTCAAAGTGGAGGGGCATTCTCAGTTTCCTTCAATCGCCGCATCAAAGGCCTTGGTCGCTTTTTCAAACTTCTCCGTGCAGCCCGGATTGCAAAAGCCGACGACCTTTCCGCGATAGAGCGTCAAGCTGTCAGCCGACACTGGATCGCCCGACCAAGGGCAAATCGTGTTGACACACTCATCAATGTCGAGCGAGTCCGTCATCGTGATTAGGCGTCCTCCGCCATTTCAGCGGCTTTCTTGACCACGTCCTCGATCCCGCCAACCATGTAGAAGGCTTGCTCAGGCAGGTGATCGTATTCGCCGTCAACCACCGCCTTGAACGAGGCGACTGTATCTTCGAGCTGGACGAATACGCCAGAGATTCCGGTAAAGACCTCCGCAACGTGGAATGGTTGCGAGAGGAATTTCTGGATTTTACGTGCGCGAGCAACGGTCAGCTTATCTTCTTCGGAAAGCTCGTCCATGCCGAGAATGGCGATGATGTCTTGCAGCGACTTATACTTCTGCAAAGTCTCCTGAACCTTACGCGCTGTTTCATAATGCTCATTGCCGACAACGCGCGGCTCGAGAACGCGACTGGTGGAATCAAGCGGGTCAACCGCCGGGTAAATGCCCAGCTCCGAAATCGCGCGGTTCAGCGTGGTTGTCGCATCCAAGTGAGCAAACGATGTCGCTGGTGCAGGGTCGGTCAAGTCATCGGCAGGAACGTAAATCGCCTGAACCGAGGTGATCGAACCCTTGGTTGTCGAGGTGATGCGTTCTTGCAGATTGCCCATGTCGGTCGACAGCGTCGGCTGATAGCCCACCGCCGAAGGAATACGGCCAAGCAGAGCCGACACTTCCGAACCAGCTTGCGTAAAGCGGAAGATGTTGTCGACGAAGAAGAGCACGTCTTGGCCTTCTTGATCGCGGAAATATTCCGCCATGGTGAGGCCCGAGAGAGCAACACGGGCAC
>CAZAIG010000063.1:0-13294 GCA_964485135.1 uncultured Porphyrobacter sp.
TGTCCGCCAGCTCGCGATGGATTACCAAGCAGCGCCTCGCGCGTGATGAGGGGGGCAGTTTGGGTCATTCCAGTCTCCGGCGATATGATCACTGCCAACTAAGCAAGATTTTGCGATAAACAACCAGTGTCTTGGCAATAGGATCTTTCCCGCCTGTGTTCAGGGTTATGAAAGACTGCCGGTTCCAAGCAAATGCTTTTGGGTATCAGTGGGGATAGCAAGCATGAAATTCGCAGCCATCAAATCCATCGCCATCGGTCTAATGATCGCAGGGACGGTTCCATCCGCCGCGTCTGCCAGCGAAACCGGTTCGCAAGTGGTTCCGTTTGAGGATCTTTGCAGCGCAGAAAATCGGAGCGATTCAGAAATCTGCAGCTTCCTGGGCAATGCGGATCAGGTCTTTGGATTTGAGGAAAAGGCGAGCTTAACTGGCGACCCATCATCCTACATCATCGTGGCCAGATATGACGACGATTGGAGCATCTATTCGCGCGGGGTGCATAGGCACCCATCGAACGATGCAGAAGGCTCATGGACGACGGAAACGCGCAAGAGCGCAAGAAAGATACCATCGTCGATCGCTGAACGCTTTTATGCCTCGCAAGCATTCCGAGCAAAGGGCGCGCCAGACAATTCTGACAAACCTGCGGTGATCTGTACTGATGGCAGTGTCTTGAACCTCGCTCTCAAGGGGTCAAAAATGCAAGTCGGCTCCGATCCAGAAGTGGTCGTGCGGCGTTTCACCTGTGCTACTCCGACCCAGTTTAGCACTGTGAAGCTTGATCTGATGCGTCTTGCGGTTGAATATGATCCGCAATTGGCGCAATTTTTCCCCGGTGCGGTCAGCAACCTTTCTGGATTGCAGGGTGAACCGTCAGACTAGAGTTTGGCGAGGCTAAAGCGCAGGATTGGCGTAGTAATGCCAAGTGAAGATCGCCATGGCCCCGCGATAGGGTGACCATTCCTGAGCCAGAGCGCGGGTCTCTTTCTCTTTCGGGCGTTCATCCAGCTCCAGCAGGCGTTTGACGCCCTCTTGGACGGCAAGATCGCCAGCGGGCCAGATGTCTGCGCGCCCTTCGGCAAACAGCAGATAAATCTCTGCCGACCAGCGCCCGATGCCCTTGATCTGGGTCAGCTCCTCAATCGCTTCTTCGTCACCCGCTGGCAGGTCATCGAAATTGACCGCGCCTGCCTCCACCAGCTCGCACAGGCTGCGGGCATACCCCTGTTTCTGGCGTGAAAGGCCGCAGGCACGAAGCGTATCGAAATCGCGCGATAGTAGCTCAGACGGGGTGAAGCCTTCACCCAGTTCCCCTTCCAGCTTGTTCCACATACTTGTCGCTGCTGCGACCGAGACTTGCTGGCCCACGATTGTGCGCAGCAAGGTCATATAACCGCGTGTTCGTATCCGCGGTTCGGGATATCCGACCAGTTTCACTGCCTCTGCAATTCTGCGATCTCGGCTAGCCAGCGCATCCATATGCGTTTTGATAGTGTCAGCACTTAGGCCCACGGACTAATCCCTCTCTTGCAAAATCGCGCTCCAATCCCTAGCTGCGCTAGCCAAAGTTCACGCGTTTAAGGAAGCCATTCAATGCCAAAACTCACTGTCGTCAACCGTGAAGGTGCCGAATCTACCATCGAAGTGGAAGATGGCCTGACCGTGATGGAAGCCATCCGCGACAATGGTTTTGATGAGCTGCTCGCGCTGTGCGGCGGATGCTGTTCATGTGCGACGTGCCATATTCAGGTGGATTCCGCGTTTAAGGACAAGCTGCCTGCAATGAGCGAAGACGAAGACGATCTTCTGGAAAGCTCTGATCACCGCGACGAGACTTCGCGCCTGTCGTGTCAGATCCCGTTCAATGCGGATCTCGATGGTTTGAAAGTCACTATCGCACCTGAAGATTAATCTAGGTTGCGGGGCGGTGCGACTGCGCCTAATTTGCCTGCTATGAACATTACCAAGCCTTATGGTTCAACGCTCGATCTGATCGGCAATACGCCGCTTGTCCTATTGCAGGGGCCAAGCGAGGCGGCTGGCTGCGAAATCTATGGCAAATGCGAATATGCTAATCCGGGCTCCTCGGTAAAGGATCGCGCGGCGCTTTATATGATCCGCGATGCAGAGGCGCGCGGCGATCTAAAGCTCGGCGGTACGGTGATCGAAGGCACTGCGGGTAACACCGGTATTGGTGTGGCTCTGGTTGCCAATGCGCTGGGCTATAAAACCGTGATTGTTATGCCCGACAATCAGTCGAAAGAGAAGATGGACACGCTTCGCGCGCTTGGCGCTGAGCTTGTTCTGGTGCCGCCGACCAAATACGCTGATCCAGCGCATTTTCAGCACACCTCACGCCGGATGGCTGAAGAAACAGAGGGCGCTGTTTGGGCGGGGCAGTTTGACAATGTCGCCAATCGCCGCGCCCATATCGAAACCACCGCTCCTGAACTTTGGGAGCAGATGGATGGGCGCATTGACGGCTTTACCTGTGCGGCTGGAACGGGCGGAACCATTGCGGGTGTCGGCATGGGGCTGAAAGAGCGCGACGAAAATATCCGTATCGCTCTGACAGATCCGCATGGAGCAGCGCTTTACAGCTATTTCAAAACGGGCGAACTTGCCTCCGAAGGTTCTTCGGTCGCAGAGGGTATTGGGCAGGGACGGATCACCGCCAATCTCGAAGGTGCGCCGATCGATACACAATACCGGATTTCCGATGAAGAAGGTCTCGAGTGGGTCGCGCGGCTACTGAAAGAAGAAGGGCTGTGCCTCGGCCTGTCATCAGGCATTAATGTCGCTGGGGCGGTGGCCTTGGGCAAAGAGCTGGTCGCTGATGGCCGCGACAATCCTCGCGTTGCAACCATCCTTTGCGATACAGGCTTTCGCTATCTTTCCACTCTCTACAATGCCGAATGGCTTGCAGAAAAAGAGCTCCCCGTATTCGATTGGCTTTGATTGACCAAAATCGGCGCTATACTGCTGACGTTGATTTATCGGCACAAACACCTAGCCTAGAGCAAAATGCAGAAACCCAAATTTCTCAATCTGATCGGCACCAGCGCCGATGTGAGCCAGACCGCGGATGCAAAAGCAGGCGCGCGCGCGCAAACGCTTCAGCGGTTGCAGGTTGGTGTGGCGGGCATTTTGGTGATGCTTTTGGTCATTGGTTTGGCGGCCACGCTGACGCAAAGAGCGCAAATAGTGGAAGATTCCGCCGTGCCCGATGCTGCGCCAACGACAGAACCAGAGGAAGTTGAGCCACAGTCCGACCCGCTGGCCGATGCGGGCGTCTTGCCCGAAATCCCCGATGACGCTGAAGAGGCAGAGGGGGATGCTGCCGCCGGTGAAACAGCCATTCCAGAAACCGGCGAAGGCGGTGAAGCCGAGGTTGAAGACACTGAGGCGCAGTAGTCTCGCCTTTGTGGTGGGTTTTTTGTCGCTGTCTTGCGCCGCTTTTCTGCTCGCGCCCTATTTGTTTTCCGATAGTGAAGAAACAAGCCCGAAGCCTGCGGTTGCTGAGAAAGACAAGCCCCCGCTTGGGCTGATAACAAGCCTGCCGATTTACTGGAACGAAGGCGATACCTTTGCTGAACTGGGCAAAGGCGCAGAAGCCGATCTACCTTGGGTGCGCGGCGCAATTGAACAGCAATATCGGATCAAACCGCTCGATGTTCTAGCCCCCGTAGAAGGGGCGGCAGATGAAGCCGGCAATCCCTTGGGCGATTTGCAAAGATTGGCGATTATCCAGCCGCGCGGCCTTAGCCCAGCTGACAATGTCGCACTTGATGAATGGGTGCGGCAGGGCGGCCAGCTGCTCTATGTGATCGATCCAATGCTCACCGGTGAATATGAAACACCGCTGGGTGATCCGCGCCACCCGACGGTCACTGCGCTTGTCCCTCCGGTATTGGCTCGCTGGGGAATTTCGCTCAGTTTTGATGAGGATCAGTCAGGCGAGCCTTACTTGGCGGAGTGGGACACTCTGGCCTTTCCCATAGTTATGGGCGGCAGGTTTGCACGCATGTCGAAGGTGGAGAGCGATCCTTCTACAAGTGGCGATTGCAACATCGAAGCAGATGGTCTCGTAGCGCGTTGTGCGCTTGAAGATGGCTCGATTACATTGGTCGCCGATGCGGCCCTTTTTGAGCCGCGCGAAGGCAATGCAGAGGCTGAGCAAGCGGTCCTAGGCATGCTGTCTAAAGCGTTGGAATAACGCTTCTACCGGTTTTGGAATCGCAAAACGGGAAATCGCGGGAAATGGCTTGCCAAATCGGCTGGAAGCGCCGATTCCAATGGTAATTTTGACACAAAATCAGTGAAATAGGCACAGTTGCTTAGCCAATTCGGCAAAACGAGAGAATTTTGAAGGTAAAATAAATATATATAAATCAATACCTTATCATCTTTTCCCGTAATTTCCCGCAATTTCCCCTTTCATCCCGATTAACCCCGCGATATGTCCGGTCTTCATCAGACAGGCATTCTTGTGCTGCGCGTCGCCATCGGGCGGCGCGAGCTGTTCCCGCTCGCGTGCGGGTCAGCGCGAGGAAGTTTTGTCTTTTGCGCAGGGTCTCGTGATCGGGGTCCTGTGTTCGGGGCCCGGATTTGGGAAAGCCGCAAGGCTGCATTGGGAGTTTGGAAGCGTGTCGTTTGGAGGCTACAGCGGTAAAGCCTATTCGCCTGCGGGCGATAAGGGCCGTTTCGTGCTTCCCACGAACTTTCGCAATGCGGTGAAGGAAAGCTCCGGCGGGCGCATTTTGTGTCTTGCCAAGCATGACCGGTGGAATTGCCTCACCGGATTTGGTCTTTCGCGCAAGGGCGAGCTCGAAGATCAGATCAAAGATGAGCAAGAAAGCGCGATCCGCTTAGGCGATAAGGATTTTGACCGCGATTTGCGCGCGATGGAGCTTTTCGGTTTCTCCGAGGTCTCCTTCGACGATAGCGGGCGCTTTGTGATGCCTGATGATCTGCGCAAGCTGGGCCGGATCGATGATGGTTTGTTCTTCCATGGAGCTGGCCGGTTTTTCACGCTCTGGAGTCCTGCCGAACTGTCGCAAATGGGCAGCCGCTGGGAAGCGCTGCAAGCATCCTGCGATGATTTGCTCGCAAAAGCGGCAGCGAAGGAGAAGCGCAAATGACCGCTTCTCATATCCCAGTATTGCTCGATGAAACCATTGCTGCGCTTGGGCCGCAGCCCGGCGATGTCATTATCGATGCCACTTTCGGCGCTGGCGGATACACTCGCGCGCTGTTGGATTGTGGAGCAACGGTTCACGCCTTTGACCGCGACCCAGATGCTATTCGTGAGGGCGCGCAGATGGAGGCCGAATACGATGGCCGTCTAGCGCTGCATCCATACAGGTTCTCGCAAATGGTGAGCGAAATGCAGCGATGCGGTATCTCGAAGGTTGATGGCGTCGTTATGGATATTGGCGTATCCTCGATGCAGCTTGATCAGGCGGAGCGCGGCTTTGCTTTTAGCGCCGATGGTCCGCTCGATATGCGGATGAGCCAAGACGG
Organism: uncultured Porphyrobacter sp.; assembly: GCA_964485135.1. Taxonomy (GTDB): domain Bacteria; phylum Pseudomonadota; class Alphaproteobacteria; order Sphingomonadales; family Sphingomonadaceae; genus Erythrobacter. The sequence continues at coordinate 5,525 of CAZAIG010000063.1, forward strand.
GCTGAGTGCCGCTGATTTCTTGAACAGTGCAGAGGCTGATACGATTGCTGATGTGCTCTACCAATATGGTGAAGAGCGCCAATCACGCCGCGTGGCTCGTGCGATCATTGCAGCGCGTCCGCTTTCAACCACAGGCGATTTGGCCCATGTTGTGCGCAAGGCGCTAGGCCACAAACCTTCGGATAAGAAAGATCCTGCGACGCGAAGTTTTCAGGCGGTTCGCATCCATGTGAACGGCGAGCTTGATGAGCTGCGCGAGGGGCTGTTTGCAGCCGAGCAATTGCTACGCGAAGGTGGCAGACTGGCCGTGGTCAGTTTTCACAGTCTGGAAGACCGGATCGTGAAGCAGTTCCTCCGCACGGCTGCAGCAAAATCATCCGGTTCGCGTCATCTTCCGCAGGTTGAGGCTGCGCCCGCAATCTTTGACCAAGTGTCCAAAGCAATTCGGCCATCAGAGGCTGAAATTGCCCGCAACCCGCGCGCCCGTTCATCCATATTGCGCCACGCGGTGCGCACCCAATCGCCATCGCGCAAGGAGGCCGCATGATTATCCAGTCGCGTTTCAAGCAGTTTGGTTGGCTTGCCGTTTTGGCGATTTGCCTTGGGCTTTTCATCGCGCTTAGCTTTCAGACGCATTCGGTAAAAACCGAGGTGCTGCTGGCTGAGCGCAAGATCATTGCGCTTGAGCGCGAGACCGGGATGCTTGAAACCGAATTTCAAACGCGAGCTAGCCAGCGCCAATTGTCCGACTGGAATGCCGTTGAATTTGGCTACCGCGCACCGCGCGCTGACCAATACCTAGAGAATGAACGGCATTTGGCCAGTCTAGGCTCGCCAGTGCGTGTAGATGCGCCGCCGCCCATTCGGGTTGCGCGCAATGTGCCGAGCGGACTGGAAGAGGCCGGCGAAAACGACCTTGCCGAAATTGCGATGGTCTCGCCCATCACTGGCAAGCCTGTGACTTTGAGCGCCGCAGAGCGTGCTAAGGCAGAGGCGTCATTGACCGATGATCTGGGCGAACTTTTGGCGCAGGCATCTCCGGTCAAGCCAGCGCAAGCGGCAGAGGCGTCTGGTCCCATTCCCGCCGAAACGGTCGGTAAATGAACTCCTTAACCGCCAGCACTGCGATCCAGGCTGGCAAGGTTCAGCTAGTAACTGTTCGCCGTCAGCAGCTGACCACTGCGCGCTGGCGCGTTTTGTGGGTTGCGCTGATCTTCGCGCTGGTTGGGTTGGTTGCTGTTCTGCGGATTATTTCCTTTGGCTTTTCTGACAGTGCAGTCACGCGCTCATCGCTTGCCGATGCTTTGCTGCCTGAACGCGGCGAGATCACCGACCGCAATGGTCAGCCGCTCGCCCGGGCTTTTCCTGCCTATGCTCTATGGTTCAATCCCAAGGCGCTGGGAGATAGCGGCGCGCCATTGGTTAAGTCGCCAAAGAAGGTCGCAGCCGAACTGAGTGCAATTTTTCCCAAACTCAACACCGCCAAAGTCGCCAAGCAATTGGCGTCGGGCAAAGCGGGCTACATCATGCGCCGTGTCCTGCCCGAAGAAGCCAATGCGGTAATGGGCGTTGGCGAGTTGGCGCTTGAAATGCCGCGCGAAAACGATCGTCATTATCCGCAAGGGTCGATGGGCGCGCATATACTCGGCTATGTCGCGGCAGACGGGCACGGCCGTGTCGGAATGGAGCGCGTTTTGGACAAGCAATTGCTTGACCCCACGACGCGCGGCGACCCGATCCCGCTATCCATCGATGTGCGCGTGCAAGGCGCGCTTGAGGATGAGCTGCGCCGCGGCATGAAACTGGTCCATGCCAAGGGTGCAGCGGGCATTATCCTGGATGTGGATACTGGCGAGGTGATGGCGCTTGCGTCTTTGCCCGAATTCGACCCCAACAAAATTGATGCAGAGGGTCAAAAGCGGATGTTCAACCGCGTGACCAACCAGGTTTATGAGCTTGGTTCGACCTTTAAGCCGCTCACAGTGGCTGCTGCAATCGACGCGGGCGTAATCGGCGATCTGGGAGAGCGCTGGAATGCGCGCACAGTGCGGGTCGGCACAATCGAGCGCAGCGATAGCCCGAGCAAGGGAGCGACGCTGAACATCCCGCAGGCGCTTGCCTATTCCTCGAACACAGTGACGATGCGCGTGGCGGACAAGCTAGGATCTGAGCGCATGCGCCAGACGATGATCGATCTGGGTATGAATGAACGCCCGCATATTGAGCTGCCTGCAAAGGGTTTTCCGATCTTTCCCAAAGGCAAATGGTCCAAGCTTACCAATATGACCGTCGCCTACGGTCACGGTATTGCGGTCACGCCGCTGCACTTGGCCTCTGCCTATGCAGCCATGGTCAATGGCGGCATTTGGCGCCCAGCCACCATGCACAAATTGGAAGAGGGCGAGGCACCGCGTGGTCGCCGCGTGTTTAAAGAGTCCACATCTTCGCAGATGCGCCAGCTGATGCGCGTCATCTCTGTCTACGGCACGGGTAAGAACGCCGATGCCCCGGGCTTTCGCGTTGGCGGCAAAACCGGCTCTGCGGAAAAGCCGGGCTCAGGCGGATACCGCGAGACTTCGCTGATCTCGACCTTTGCCGCCGCATTCCCAATGGACCGCCCGCGCTTTGTTGTGGTGACGATGCTGGATGAACCGCGCGGCACTTTGGCTAGCTCCTACAATCGGACAGCAGCGTTTAACGCAGCGCCAATTGTTGGCCGCCTTGTCCCGCGTGTCGGACCGATGCTGGGCGTGCGCCCTGACAATTCGCGTGATGTCGATATCTCTGACATCAAACCGCTGATTGGGGGCTATTGATGCAGCTTTCCCAATTGGCCGCGCGAGCCGGTTTTGCGCTTTCCCAAGGCGATGAGGCCGAAGTGACCGGTTTTGCTATCGACCACCGCAAGGTTGCGCCTGGCACTGTCTTTGGCGCGTTTCGCGGGGCGGCCTTTAACGCAGAGGACGTGATCCCAGATGCCGTGGCGTCAGGAGCGGTAGCTGTGGTTGCTCGCCCAGAAGCGCTTGTCGAAGGGGCTGTGCATATCGCCAGCGATGAACCGCGCAAGACCTTTGCAGCTATTGCCGCAGGGTTCTTTACCCCAATGCCCGCCACCGTGGTCGCTGTAACGGGCACCAATGGAAAGACCTCTACCGCTGAAATGACCCGCCAAATCTGGCGCATTTGCGGGAACCGTGCTGCATCAATTGGCACTTTGGGAGTGACCACGCCGGATGAAAGCGTGCCGACCGGATTGACCACGCCGGACATTGTCACTTTCCTGTCGAATATGAGCGGGTTGGCGCGCGAAGGTGTGAGCCACGTCGCATTCGAAGCATCGAGCCACGGCCTTTCGCAATATCGCAATGAAGGCGTGCCGGTTGCAGCGGCCGCTTTCACCAATCTGAGCCGCGATCATCTCGATTATCACTCCGATATGGAGGAGTATTTCCTAGCCAAGATGCGGCTGTTTGGCGAAGTTGCCGAAGAGGACGCAGCGGCAGTTATTTGGAGTGGGGACGTCTTAAGCGAGTGGACGACCCGCGCCATTGAGCACGCGCAGAAGCGAAAACTGCGCGTTCTCACAGTGGGCGAGCGAGGCGACTTCCTCCGCCTCGCCGCCCATACGCCGAACCAGTTGGGTCAGGAGCTGGAGATCGTCCACGAGGGCGAAACGCATACGGTGAAGCTGCCGCTGATCGGCGCTTATCAGGCCGCCAATGCTTTGACTGCGGCAGGTCTTGCGCTGGCAACCGGTGCCAACCCAGCACAAGTGATTGATGCTCTTGGCCGGTTGCAACCGGTGCGCGGCCGGTTGGAGCGGGCAGTGATTACGCGGGATGGCGCGCCTGTCTATGTTGACTATGCCCATACCCCTGAGGCGCTTGAGGCGGCGATCGGGGCCTTGCGTCCCCATGTCGACAAAGCCGCGGGCGGCAGGCTGATCACCGTGTTTGGCGCTGGCGGGGACCGCGATGCTGGCAAGCGCGCCCCGATGGGCGCGGCAGCTGCGGCGAACTCTGATCTCGTCATCGTGACAGATGATAATCCGCGCGGTGAGGATCCAGCGGCTATTCGTGCAGAAATCTTGAAAGAGGCGCCGCTTGCGCTTGAATTCGGTAACCGGCGCGCAGCGATAGCAGGCGCGATCAATCAGGCCGGGCCAAAGGATATCATCCTGATCGCAGGCAAGGGCCACGAACAAGGACAAATTATCGGGGCGGGCGAGGCCATGCGCATCCTGCCTTTTGACGATGTGAGCGTCGCGCGCGAATGCGCTGCGCCGCAGGAGACAAAGTGATGAACAAACCTGCATTTTTGAACGAATGGCCGGCCGATCCGCGCGATGCGCTGCCGCTCGCCTTGTGGGATAGCGAAGAGGTCGCTGCGGCAACAGGCGGTAAGGCAAGTGCTGCGTTTCAAGCCTCTGGCGTCGAAATGGATTCGCGCGATGTGCAGCCCGGTGATTTGTTTATCGCTTTGAAAGGCGAGGCGATGGATGGTCACAAGTTCCTTGCCAAAGCGTTTGAAAATGGCGCAGTCGCAGCTGTTACAGACCGCGTGGTCGATTACCCGCATGTGCTGGTCTCTGACACGACAGAGGCGCTGCATGCGCTTGCTCACCAAGCGCGCGACCGGTCAGAAGCGGTGCGCATTGGCGTTACGGGCTCGGTCGGGAAAACAGGCGTGAAAGAGGTGATCTTTGCCAGCCTCAACCGCGCATCACGCGGAATGGCCCACCGCAGTGTGCGCAGCTATAACAATCACGTTGGCGTGCCGCTTTCGCTCGCTCGCACCCCCGCACGCGCGGCCTTTGGCGTCTACGAAATGGGCATGAACCATGCAGGCGAGATCGATGTCCTCACCCAGCATGTCCGCCCCAATGTTGCTGTCATCACCACGATCGCTCCAGCCCATATTGAAAATCTGGGTTCGATGGAGGCGATCGCCGATGCCAAGGCCGAAATTTTCGGCGGCTTGGAAGCGGGCGGAACGGCAATTATTCCTGCCGATAGCGATTATTGTGAGCAGCTGGTTGCCGCGGCGAAAGCGGTGCATGCCAATGTGGTAACCTTTGGCTCCAGCGAGAGCGCGGACGTTCGCCTGCTTGATGCAATCCCAACTTCTAGCGGCGGATCACTGGTGACGGCAGATATGGGCGACAAAAGGCTTTGCTACACAGTGGCTGAACCGGGCGAGCATTGGGTCGCAAATTCACTAGCAGTTATGGCAGCCGTTCGGGCCGCTGGCGGTGATTTGGGTTCTGCTGGTTTGGCGCTTGCCGAAATGGGCGGCTTGAAAGGGCGCGGCGCGCGTTTCCAAATTGATGCTCCGGGCGGCAAAGCGCTGCTCATCGATGAAAGTTACAACGCTAATCCAGCCAGCATGCGTGCCACATTGAGGCAATTGGGCCAAACGCCTGCCTCGCGGCGGATCGCGGTGCTTGGTTCGATGATGGAATTGGGCGACTTTGCCGAAAAATTCCATCTCCAACTGGCCGAGCCGATTGACGCGGCTCAGGTCGACCATGCGATCCTGGTGGGCGATGAAATGTCTGGCCTTGCAAGCGAATTGGGGAAAGGGGCCGTTACTTCGCTTGGCATACCGCCCAGCTTCGACCATTGCGATAGTCCTGCACAGGCGATTGCGGCCTTGGATGAGTACGGCATTACCAGCGGTGATGTCATCCTCGTCAAAGGGTCCAATTCGGTGGGGCTTGGCAGGTTGGTTGAACATTTTACGAGCCGATAAAAGGGCCAGGATGGCTAAATGCTCTATTTGATTGCTGAGTGGCTGGGGTTTGAAGGGATATTCAACCTCATCCGTTATCAGACCTTTCGTGCCGGTGCGACTTTGATCACAGCGCTGGTGATTGGGATGATTATCGGCCCACGTTTCATCAATCTTTTGCGTGTCCGCCAAGGAAAAGGCCAGCCGATCAGGGCAGACGGCCCGGAATCGCATCAGGCCAAAGTCGGCACGCCAACGATGGGCGGGTTGATGATCCTGATCGCTTTGCTGCTATCGCTGCTTTTGTGGATGGATCTGCGCAGCCCGTTTATCTGGGCCTGCATCGCTGTGACAGCGGGCTTTGGGATTATTGGCTTTCTCGATGATTATGACAAAGTCGCAAAGGCCAGCCACAAAGGGCTTTCGGCAAAGGTTCGGCTGCTGTTAGAGTTTGCCGTTGCGGGCCTCGCATCATGGTTGATCGTCAGTCAGATCAACACCAATCTCTACGTGCCGTTTCTCTCTGATGTTTCGATCCCCTTGGGGCCGTTCTATTACCTTTTTGCCGCCACAGTCATTGTCGGCTTTGGCAATGCGGTGAACCTGACGGACGGTTTGGACGGCCTTGCGATTATGCCGGTCATTATCGCGGCGGGTACATTCGCGTTAATCGCTTATTTGGTTGGGCGCACGGATTACTCTGAATATCTCGGCATCCCCTATGTCGAAGGGGCAGGCGAGCTAGCGATATTCTGCGCTGCGATCATGGGGGCGGGCCTTGCCTTCCTTTGGTTTAACGCACCGCCAGCGGCCGTGTTTATGGGCGACACGGGCAGCCTTGCATTGGGCGGAGCGCTCGGCGCGGTCGCTGTCGCCAGTCACCATGAGATTGTGCTGCTGATTGTTGGCGGGCTGTTCGTTGCCGAAACGGCCAGTGTGATCATTCAGGTGTTCTGGTTTAAGCGCACTGGCAAACGCGTGTTCCGCATGGCACCGATCCACCACCATTTCGAACAGCTGGGCTGGAGCGAAAGCAAGGTTGTGATCCGGTTCTGGATCATCTCGATTGTGCTGGCGATGGCCGGATTGGCAACGCTTAAACTGAGATGATTACCTCTGCCGCCTTCGCCGGTAAAAAATACGCTGTCCTTGGGCTGGCGCGCAGCGGTGCGGCCGCGGCAGAGACTTTGCTGGCGAGCGGGGCTGAGGTCGTCGCATGGGATCGGCAGGATGTAGCGCGCGAAGTGTTCGAGGGGCGCTGCGAGCTGGCCGATCCGCTTGAGATAGATTTGACCGGATTTGCAGGCGTTGTCGTCTCACCCGGAGTGCCGCTCAACACCCATCCGATTAGCGCGCATGCGGCGAAGTACGGCGTGCCTGTGATTGGCGATATTGAGCTGTTTGCGCAGGCTCGCGCTGATCTGCCGCAGCACAAGGTTGTGGGCGTGACGGGCACGAATGGCAAATCCACCACAGTCGCGCTTATCCATCATATCTTGCAAAGCGCTGGTATCGCATCGCGCCTTGGCGGGAATATCGGCGTACCAATTTTGGGTGAGAAGCCTTTGACCCCCAACGACAAGGGAGTCGGGGTCTATGTGCTGGAATTGTCGAGTTATCAGATCGATCTGACGCAAAGCTTGGATTGCGATGTGGCGGTTCTGCTCAACATCACGCCCGATCATTTGGATCGCTATGATTCTAATTTTGAGAAATATGCAATAAGCAAGGCGCGGCTTTTTGATATGCAGTCAGACAGCAATGCCAAAGTCTTTGCAGGAGCTGACGTTTACAGCGCTGCGATTGCAGACTCTCTGCGGGACGAAATTCCATCGCCTGAATTTGCGCGTCCGATAACGACCACCGCGCCATCGCTCCAAGGGCCACATAACGCCCAAAATGCAAGTGCAGCTGGTTTAGTCTGCCTTGCCTTGGGTGTGGGTGCGCAATGTATTGAAGAGGCGTTGCAGTCCTTCACCGGCCTTCCGCACCGGATGGAGCGTGCGGGCGAGCACGACGGTGTGCTCTATATCAATGATA
>CAZAIG010000064.1:0-13172 GCA_964485135.1 uncultured Porphyrobacter sp.
TGCCGCGCTGCACCATTATTGCGCTCCTCGGGCCACGCGGTCCCAACGCCGCGCGAGCTCTCTGTAAGGAGAGAATACAAATGACGAATACAAGTGCCGAACCGGCGCTCAAACCTGAGCGTCCGCAATTTTCCTCCGGTCCCACGGTGAAATACCCGGGCTGGTCCCTCGAAAAACTGAACACGCGTTCGCTTGGGCGATCCCACCGCAGCGTCTATGCCAAAGGGCGGTTGAAATATGCGATCGACCTGACTCGCGAGCTGTTGGGTGTACCTGATGATTACCTCGTTGGGATTATGCCGGGCTCCGATACAGGCGCGCTGGAATGCGCGATGTGGACGATGCTGGGCGCGGGCCCTGCAACAGTCGCGGCATGGGAAAGCTTCGGCAATGTATGGATTCAGGATGCGGTCAAACAGCTTAAGCTGAAAGACCTGCAAGTGCTTGACGCCGATTATGGCGAGATCCCTGATTTGAACTCAATTCCGCAAGACAATGATGTCGTCTTCACTTGGAATGGCACGACCTCTGGCGCGAAAATCCCGAACACCGATTGGCTTGAGCCGGGCCGCAAAGGCATCACCATCAATGATGCGACCAGCGCCATTTTCGCTCAGGAAATGGATTGGGCAAAGCTGGATGCGACGACATTCAGTTGGCAAAAAATAATGGGCTCTGAGGCGCAGCACGGCATGCTGATCCTATCGCCCAAAGCGGTTGAGCGGATCGAAAGCTATGATCCGGAATGGCCGCTGCCCAAGCTCTTCCGCCTCAAAAAGGGTGATAAGATCAACGCTGGCATTTTTGCGGGAGCGACGATCAACACGCCGTCTTTGCTGGCGACAGAGGACTATATCTCAGCGCTGGAATGGGCAAAATCGCTCGGCGGGCGCAAAGCGATGTTCGAACGCGCCGATGCCAATGCGAAAATCGTGACCGATTGGATTGAGGCGACACCTTGGCTCAAAAACATGGTCAGCGATCCGGCAAAACGCACCAATACTGGCGTCTGTATGAAGTTCACCGGCGAATGGTATGATGGCCTGTCTGCAGAAGATCAGGCCGCTGTTCCCAAAAAGATCGTCGCCATGCTCGAAGAGCGCGATGTCGGATATGACTTCAATGGCTACCGCGATGCGCCGCCATCCTTGCGCATTTGGTGCGGCGGCACAGTGGAGCAGGACGATATTGCGCGTCTGCTGCCGTGGATCGAGTGGGGCTACGAAAACGTTCAAGCTGAGCTTCAAGCCAGCTAATCGTCCAGATATAAAATTTGTTCGTCCTGAGCCTGTCGAAGGATGAACCTCTCCGCCTCGCAAACATGCTCCGACAAGCTCAGCATGAGCAGGTGGAGGCAAAGGAACACATTATGACCAAACCTAAAGTACTCATCTCTGATAAGATGGACCCAAACGCCGCGCGCATTTTCGAAGAGCGCGGCTGCGACGTTGATGTAATTACCGGCGAAAGTCCGGAAGAATTGAAAGCACGCATCGGTGACTATCATGGGCTTGCAATCCGCAGCTCTACGACAGTGACGCCTGAAATCCTTGATGCGGCGACCAACCTCAAAGTGATTGGCCGTGCAGGCATTGGTGTCGACAATGTCGATATTCCCCATGCCAGCGGCAATGGCGTTGTGGTGATGAACACGCCGTTCGGCAATTCGATCACCACGGCTGAGCATGCAATTGCGATGATCATGGCTGTTGCGCGCCAAATCCCTGCGGCAAACACCCGCACGCAGGCTGGCGAATGGCCGAAGAAAGACTTCATGGGCGTTGAAGTGACTGGCAAAACGCTCGGCCTGGTGGGGGCTGGCAATATCGGCTCTATCGTCGCTAGCCGTGCGTTGGGCCTGAAGATGAAAGTGCTCGCTTATGATCCTTTCCTGACCGAAGAGCGCGCGGTGGAAACCGGCATTGAAAAGGTCGATCTCGACACTCTTCTCAGTCGTGCTGATTTCGTCTCGCTCCACACGCCATTGACCGATCAAACGCGCAATATCCTCTCTCGCGAACGGCTGGAGAATGCCAAGCCGGGTATCCGCATCGTCAATTGCGCGCGCGGCGGATTGATCGATGAAGGGGCGTTAAAGGATTGCCTCGAAAGCGGTCAGGTTGCGGGCGCAGCCTTGGACGTGTTTGCCGAAGAACCAGCGAAAGAGAACGCTCTGTTCGGCGCGCCAAACTTCATCTGCACACCGCATTTGGGCGCCTCCACTACTGAAGCGCAGGTCAATGTGGCGCTGCAAGTGGCCGAGCAAATGAGCGATTATCTCGTCAATGGCGGCGTCACCAATGCGCTCAACATGCCGTCTTTGTCGGCCGAAGAAGCGCCGAAGTTAAAACCTTACATGGCGCTGGCGGAAAAGATCGGCAGCCTCGTTGGGCAGCTTGCCCACGGCAATCTGACAGAGATCAGCATCGAGCGTGAAGGTGCAGCCGCACAGCTTAATGGCAAACCGATTACGGGCGCAGTATTAGCAGGCTTCATGCGCCGCTATTCCGACACGGTGAACATGGTCAATGCGCCATACCTTGCCAAAGAGCGCGGGCTAAAGGTGAGCGAAGTGCGCCACGATCATGATGGTGCATACAACACGCTGATCCGCGTTACCGTCGCCACCAGCCAAGGCGATCGCAGCGTTGCGGGCACTCTGTTTGGCAATGCAGAGCCGCGTCTGGTTGAGATTTTTGGCATCGGGATCGAAGCCGATCTCGACGGTCACATGCTCTACATCGTCAATGATGACAAACCCGGCTTTATCGGCCGGATTGGGACGATGCTTGGCGATCACGGCATCAACATCGGAACGTTCAACCTTGGTCGGCGCGATGCGGGCGGTGAAGCTGTGCTGCTGCTCAGCGTTGATCAAGCTATCAATGCTGACATTGTTGCCGAGGCTGAGAAGGTCGAAGGCGTCAAAATGGTCAAAGCGCTGGAATTCTAGGCCAGAAGCGGGCAGGGGGCTTGCGCAATGAACAAAGCTGACGATCTCCTGCCCATTGGTCTAGAAGACCGCCTACCTGCGGATGCGGCCTGTATTACGCAGGCTATGCGCGCCTGTTTGGATGCGCTGGCAGGCCATGGTTATGACCGTGTGCGTCCGCCACTGGTGGAGTTTGAAAAGTCTCTTGCTGGCCGCATGGACGGCGGCGGCAGTGATGGGTCGAGCGCGCGCAAAATGTTCCGCTTCACCGATCCGGCTAGCCTGCGTACGCTTGCATTGCGATCAGACATTACCCCGCAGATTGGCCGGATAGCCTCGACCAGCATGGCAGACACTCCGCGGCCGCTGCGCCTTGCCTATTGCGGAGAGACCGCAGTGATGGCTGCTGACCAGCTCGATCCTGCTCGTGAGCGGCTGCAATTGGGCGCAGAGCTAATCGGCGCGGACACTGTGCAGGCCGCTAGCGAGGCGGTGCGCGTCGCGGTTGAGGCATTGCTGGCAGCGGGTCTTACCGGGATTTCGGTGGATTTCACTTTGCCCGACTTGGTCGATGCTTTGTCAGCCAAAGCGATGCCGCTTGATGTAGGTCAGATTGATGCCGTTCGGCGCGAGCTTGATACAAAAGACGCTGGCGGACTGAAAGCAGCTGGCGGCGAAGCTTATCTGCCGCTACTCTATGCGACAGGACCGCTCAGCGACGCGTTGCCGAAACTGCGCGATGTTGATGCAGGCGGGGCTCTTGCCACCCGTATTCAGGGGCTACAGGATATTGCCGCCAGCCTTGGCGATACTGTGCGCATCACGCTCGATCCGACAGAACGACACGGTTTCGAATATCAAAGCTGGTTTGGCTTTACTCTTTATGCAGAGGGCGTGCGCGGCGCTGTGGGCCGGGGCGGCACCTATAAACTGAGCGGAAGCGAGGAAGCAGCCACTGGTTTCACGCTCTATGTCGACCGGATGGCGGGAGGGGCCAAAGCTCCCGCAAGACCCGATACGCTCTACCTTCCGTTTGGCCATGATCGCAAAGCGGCGCAGCGTTTGCGTGCAGGCGGCTGGCGCACGATTGCGCAATTGGGTGAGGGCGAAGATGCAGCCTCGCTCGGGTGCTCGCATATTCTTGAAGGAAATGCGCCAAAACCGCTTTAAGCGGCCTTGCGACTCGCTAAGCGGGCCGCTAACCCATCCCGCGTACATCAGAGACGCCATTTAGCGCTCTCTTTATTCCATCCCTTACGTCGAGTCCTGTCGAAGGACGTTTGAGGATCCCCCGGGCAGGGGGATAGCTATAACTATGGCCAATGTAACTGTGATCGGTGCCCAATGGGGCGATGAAGGCAAAGGCAAAATCGTCGATTGGCTAGCAAACCGCGCCGATGCCGTCGTGCGTTTTCAGGGTGGCCATAATGCCGGCCACACGCTGGTGATTGATGGTGAGGTTTTCAAACTCAGCCTGCTGCCATCGGGCATTGTTTCCGGCACGATGAGTGTGATTGGCAATGGCGTGGTGCTCGACCCATGGGCTTTGCGCGATGAAGTCACCAAGCTTGAAGGGCAGGGCGTTGCCATCAGCGACGATAATCTGGCGGTGGCGGACAATTGCCCGTTGATCCTGCCGCTGCACCGTGATTTGGACGGCCTGCGCGAAGCAGCAGCTGGCACTGGCAAGATCGGAACGACAGGGCGCGGCATTGGCCCTGCTTATGAAGATAAGGTTGGCCGGCGCGCGATCCGCGTGTGCGATTTAGCCCATTTGGATGCGTTGGAGCCGCAGCTTGACCGGCTCTGCGCGCATCATGATGCGCTGCGGGCGGGTTTTGATCAGCCGCCGGTTGACCGCGCGGCGCTGCTCGAAGAATTGAAAGAGATTGCGCCGTTCGTTTTGCGCTTTGCTCAGCCCGTTTGGAAACGATTGAAGAAAGTGCGCAAAGCGGGCGCTCGCGTATTGTTTGAGGGTGCACAAGGCGTCCTGCTTGATGTCGATCACGGCACATATCCCTTTGTCACCAGCTCCAATACGGTCAGCGGCACGGCCGCTTCGGGCAGCGGGCTTGGCCCCAATGCCACCGGCTTTGTGCTGGGCATCGTGAAGGCCTACACAACTCGCGTTGGCTCTGGCCCATTTCCAACCGAGCTTGAGGATGAGATCGGCCAGACACTGGGCGAGAAGGGCCACGAATTTGGCGTGGTCACAGGGCGCAAGCGGCGCGTTGGCTGGTTCGATGCAGTGATTGTCCGCCAATCCTGCGCGATCAGCGGCGTAACGGGTATCGCGCTCACCAAAATTGACGTGCTCGACGGCTTTGAAACGGTGAAGATTTGTACCGGTTACCGCCTGCGCGGCAATGTGATCGACTATTTGCCATCGCATGCGGGCGATCAGGCAGAAGTCGAGCCGATTTACGAAGAAATGGAAGGCTGGGAAGGCACTACAGCCGGTGCGCGCAGCTATGCCGATTTGCCTGCCAATGCAGTGAAATATATCCAGCGCGTGCAGGAATTGATTGAAACGCCAGTGGCGCTGGTTTCGACCAGCCCTGAGCGCGATGACACTGTGCTTATCCGCGATCCTTTTGAGGATTGATATGGTCCGCGATTGCCTGCGTTAAGAGGCTGCGCCATATTGCACCAAAATTGGACTAGGCAGTGATCCTAATTGTGCGGAGGAGGGGGCATCGGTAATAAAGCGCTCATGCGTTTTGGCTTTGCCCTATGTGCCGCGATCTTGCTTGGATCGGCCAGTTGCTCTTCTCCCCAGCCAGAGCGGACGTCGAATATTGGCGTGAATACCGCCGTGCCTTTCGCTCCTGAACGCTATGCCTATCGCAACGTGCCCGGTGATGGGCGTGTGCAGGGCGATTATATCGTCGTCGACAAATCCGACCGAACTCTCACGGTTTTTAGGCGGGGCAATATCCTGCGCGTTTTTCAGGGGCTGCAGTTTGGTGATGTGCCTTTTGGACACAAGCGGTTCCAAGGCGACGAGCGCACGCCAGAGGGGCGCTACACGATTGATTTGCGCAATCCGCAAAGTTCCTATTATTTATCGCTGCGCATCTCTTACCCCAATTCGAATGACCGTGCCTATGCGCGCCAATGGGGGCGCTCGCCGGGCGGAGACATTTACATTCACGGCCAGCCCAATGGTTTGAATTACGGGCGGATGCGCGGGGATTGGACCGATGGTTGTATTGCGCTGACCAATGAAGAAATAACTGAGCTTTGGAATCTGGTTCCCGACGGAACGACTATAGTAATCCAACAGTAAAAGTTACTTATCCAGCGTTTTTATTGACGTAATACCTATTTTTTCTAATCGTGCTCTTTGAATATGGAGCGCGATTCGATGGAACAGGATAATTTCTCTTACGCTTCCACCGCGGGATTCGGTGCTTCATCCTCTCAACTTCGCGTCTATGTGTTTTGTGAAGAGGCTCTCAGGCGTGCGGAAATGGCGGAGGACCTGCGCAGCGCCGGCTACCAAATCGGGATCGAAGCTGATGTGGACAATCTCTTTGACCAAAGAGCTGAAGAATTAAGCGATTTGATTGTTCTGGATTGCACCGGTGTCAACACTGCTCAATTGGCTGGGTTGGCGCGGCTCGATATGCTCTTGGTGGGCTCATCTGTGGAGCTATTGGTGTCGACTTCGCTTGAAAATCTGGATGAGGTTTTCGCCTGTTTTCATCAAACTAACCCGCAAATCCTAGTCGAACCCAGCCGGGCAGAGCGGATGGTTGCGACCGCGCGCTACGCCAGTCAGAGCGCCGGAAGCAGCATGCGCGAAATGTCGGAAGAGGAGCGCGTGCGCTTGTCGCGCTTGTCTGAGCAGGTTGAAGCGCTGGCGCAGCGGATGGATAGGGGCAATGAAGGGTACCGGCCGGGTTCAGCCTATTTCGCCAGTGCAGAGGCGAACCGCGGCGACACTGCTCATATTCAACCTTCGCCGAGTGATACGGAATTCACCCTGCCAAGCCCGCGTTTTATTCGCCAAATCATCCGTCAACGTCAGGCGCGAGGACGATTTTTCGACCCGCATCTCTTTGGCGATCCGGCATGGGATATGCTGCTGGATTTGAGCGCAGCGCATGGCGAACGTCACCCCGTTTCGGTCACTTCGCTATGCATCGCATCAGGCGTGCCGGCGACAACTGCATTGCGCTGGGTCAAGCAAATGGTCGAGATGGATTTGTTTGAGCGCACTCAAGACTCAAGCGACAAACGCCGCGCCTTTATCGGTCTGAGCGATAAAGCCATCAACGCCATGGCGCGTTATTTCGCCGAATTCCGCGCAGAAGAGACCGCCGTTTAGGAAGTTTGCGGCGCCGCTCGGACAAACAAAGTCTGCCCCGAATAGGTTTTCGCCTCTGCCTCTTTTGTCCAAACGATCCGCTCTGCATCAGCGCGCGCTCGGGCGAGAATTTCGGGTGTGACTTCGCCCTCAATGATCAAACGGTCTGCTGTCCCAAGCAGGCGAGCGGCGCGCACAGTCAGTTCCTCCGGATCATCGCTGGTAAGGGTGATGGTTTCGGCAGAACTGGCCGTAGTTAAATCCTCGCTGTCGAACCAGCTTTTGAAACGCTTGTGCGATCCTTCGACCAAAGGATCAAGCGCGCCGCCCTCACGTAAAGCTTCGTCAATCACTCGCCGCCGGTCGGCTCCATCGGGGTAACGCCCGCGCAATTGCGGGCGAATGGCAGCAAAGGCACGGGCGAGCTTGCCAAGGCTTTGCGGCAAAATCCGCTCAAGCCGCAGCCGCACATGCTTGGCTAGTCCAGCCGACGCGCCGCCCGTTCCAATCGCGATCAAGAGCGGGTCGCGGTCCAAGATGCTGGGCGTGGTAAAGTCGCACAGCTCGGGCCGGTCAACGACATTCACCAGCAGCCCTGCACAGCGCAGGTTGATCGCTGCGGCCTCGCACGCTTTGGCATCATCATAAGCGACAAAGGCGATCCTAACGCCTTCATCGATCGCTTGCTGCATGTCTTGGATGACCTCAGCGCCAGCGCGCAGGATCAATCGGCGTTTGGGCTCAGCCGCCTCGCCTTCTCCCAAGAGGAGTATTTTCTGCCCGCTGACCTGATGAAACAGCGGCAGGCTGGCAATGTGTCCTGAGCCAGCAGCTGCCATTATGTGAGGAAGTCCGGCACGCGTTCCGCATCGAGAATGGCAGCGGCATCGATCCGGTCAGCAACGACGGCATATTGGTCGCCATCAACCATCACTTCGGCCACGAAGCCGCGCGAATTATAGCTCGATGCCATGGTCGCGCCATAGGCGCCTGCGGTGCGGAAGATAGCAAGCTCACCCGAAGATAAAGCATCGCATTCACGGTTCGTTGCGAAAGTGTCGCCGGTCTCGCAAATCGGGCCGACGATATTGGCAGTCATGCGCTCTCCACTAGGCTCAACCGCTTCGAAATCATGCCAAGCTCCGTAGAGGGCTGGACGCGCCAGATCATTCATTGCGGCATCGACGATGACGAAAGGCGGACCGTTGCCGCCGCGCTTTACGCGCACCACTCGGGTGAGGAGGACGCCTGCATTGCCAGCGATAACGCGGCCCGGTTCAAACGCTAACCTTACATCCCAATCCTTGGTCGCGGCGGCCACCATAGCGCCATATTCGGCAGGTGAGGGCGGCACTTCGCCCGTTTTATACGGCACGCCAAGCCCGCCGCCCAAATCAACGTGAGTGACGGAGTGACCCGCGCTGCGCAGGTCGGTGATTAGAGCGCTAACTTTGGCAAAAGCGGTCTCCAGCGGTTCAAGGTCTAGCAATTGGCTGCCGATATGGATCGCTACCCCGCGCAGGTCGAGCCCTGGCAATGCGGCTAGTTCGGCAAAGACTTCGCGCGCGCGCATCAGCGGCACACCGAATTTATTCTCAGCTTTGCCGGTTGAGATTTTCTCATGCGTTTTCGCATCGACATCGGGGTTGATGCGCAGGACGCAGCGTGCCTTTTCGCCGCGCGCAGCCGCGACTTCGGATAGCTCGCGCCCCTCTTCGGTGGATTCGATATTGAACTGGCCGATCTTTTTGTCGAGACCCAATTCCAGTTCAGCGCGGGTCTTGCCCACGCCAGAGAAAACCACATCATCAGGCGCTATCCCTGCGGCCAATGCGCGGATTAGCTCGCCGCCAGAGACGACATCTGCGCCGAAACCTTGCCGCTGGAGCACTTTCAGAACGGATAGGTTCGGATTGGACTTGACCGCAAAGGCGATCAGCGGATTGCCATCATTGCCCACGCCGTCCAGCGCTTCTTTGAAAACGCGCGCATGGCGTTCCAAAGTCGCGCGCGAATAGACATAGACGGGCGTGCCCACTTCCTCAGCAATGCGGGGAAGCGGAACGTCTTCGGCATGCAATACGCCGTTTTTGAGTGCGAAATGGTCCATTGGGGGCGTCTATCTATGCGTCTGATTTGTTTATTCGTCTGCTTACTCGGGGGGAAGATCGAAGGGATCATCTTCGCGTTCTTCTGACCGGCGGCGCAGTTCAACGCTGCGTTCGGGCGCTGCTTGGGTTTCCAAAGTCAGCAACTCTTCTGCCTCTGGTGCGGTCGTGGTGCCATAGGGGGCTTGCGGCAGCGAAGTGCCCGCTCGCGGCTCCAGATCGGCGCGCTGTCCGCATGCCGTGACTGCCAAAGCGCAGCCGAGGATGAGCGAGATTTTGACTGCAATACGCATTAGCTTTCCTGCTCCAATCGCTTTTTGGCCCGTGCCACCTGTTCCTTTACCTGAGCGGGCGCTGTTCCGCCATAGGAGCTGCGCGCGCGTACCGAACTGCCCACCGAAAGCGCATCGAAAATGCGGTCATCGATCCGGCTGTCGATCTCTTGCAGCACCGACAAAGGCAATTGATCGAGCGCAACGCCGTTTATCTCTGCGCGCCTAACCGCTGCGCCGGTGATATGGTGTGCTTCGCGGAAGGGGATATCACCTTCTGTCACCAGCCAATCGGCAAGATCCGTCGCCGTTGCATAGCCTTGCTCAGCTGCTTCGCGCATGCGCTCTGCATTAAAGTCGCTATTTGCGATCATTCCAGTCATCGCAGCAATACTCAGCTCCATCAGGCCAGCGGCTTCGAAAACGGGCGGTTTATCGTCCTGCATATCTTTGGAGTAGGCGAGCGGCAGACCTTTCATCGTAATCATGAGCGATGTCGCGCATCCAATGACCCGTCCAGCATGGCCGCGCACCAGCTCGGCCGCATCGGGGTTTTTCTTTTGCGGCATGATCGAACTGCCAGTCGACAAAGTATCGGGCAGGCGGACAAAACCAAAAGGCTGGCTGGCCCAGATCACAAATTCCTCTGCCAGACGCGAAAGATGCAGCGCGCACTGGCTCGCCGCCATCAGGTAATCGAGCGCAAAGTCTCGGTCGGATACGGCATCCAGACTGTTGGCTGTTGGCCGATCAAAGCCGAGCGCCTGCGCTGTCATACCGCGATCGATGGGAAAGCCTGTGCCCGCCAACGCGGCGCTGCCCAGCGGGCTTTCATTCATCCGTGCCCTTGCATCAGCGAACCGTGAACGGTCACGGTCAATCATCTCATAGTAGGCGAGCAGATGGTGCCCAAGCGTAACCGGCTGCGCGGTCTGCAAATGGGTGAAGCCGGGCATGATGCTAGCGGCATGTTCTTCGGCCCGGGATACAAGGGCGGCTTGCAAGGAAACCAGCGCTGCATCCATTTCATCCATCGCCTCACGCACCCAAAGCCGGAAATCGGTCGCGACCTGATCATTGCGGCTGCGTGCTGTGTGAAGACGGCCAGCAGCAGGTCCGATGATTTCGGTTAGCCGTGCCTCAACGGTCATATGGATGTCTTCCAAATCCCAATCAACTGGCACGCCATTGGCTTCATATTCTGCGGCAATCTGATCGAGGCCGTCAGTAATACTCGCAGCGTCTTCTGCAGAGACGATACCCTGCGCGCCCAGCATCGCGACATGCGCTTTGGACGCGGCGATATCTTGCCGCCACAAGGCCTTGTCAAACGGGATAGAGGCATTGATTTCGCGCATGATCGCACTAGGTCCATCGCTGAACCTGCCGCCCCACATGCTATTGCCTTTTGGCGTATTGGAGTTTGCCATGCCTTACCGCTCGTTGTGCCTACTTACAGGAATAAGCCTGATGCTTGCTGCATGCGATAGTGGCGCAGAGCCTGACGTGCAACAACAGGAGGTCTTGTCAGCGGACAAGAAGCTGTTGAGTGGCGAGATTGACCGGAGCTTTGCTGGCACTGCTATGCCGCAGGTCACGCTGACCCATGTGGATGGCGAAACACTGGAACTAACATCGCTTAGAGGAGAGCCGCTGCTGGTCAATCTCTGGGCGACATGGTGCGCGCCCTGCGTGGTGGAGATGCCCATGCTCGACAATTTGGCGGGCGAAATGGGCGATGAGCTGCGTGTGCTAACCGTTAGTCAGGATCTGACTGGGGCAAAGGCCGTGACGCCGTTCTTCGCGCAGCGTGAGTTCGCGAACCTGGAGCCCTGGTTAGACACTGCGAATGCTATGGATGCAGCTTTGGAGAATGGCGGGGTTTTGCCATTCACCATCCTTTACAATGCGAATGGACGTGAAGTGCTGCGGGTCGTTGGCGGATATGAATGGGATAGCGAGGAAGCGCAGGCTCAGATCAAAGAGGCTTTGGCGCTGTAGCGCTTAAATGCAGAAGGCCGCACTGCAAAAAAAAGCAGGAACGGCCTTTACGTCATCAAAGAAAGGAATGGTGGGCGATGACAGGCTCGAACTGCCGACCCTCTCGGTGTAAACGAGATGCTCTACCAACTGAGCTAATCGCCCATTCCGTTCGTTGGAAGTGGCGCTTCTAACGCGCAAATCTTGAAAATCAATTGCTGATGTAGCTTTTAATTTTTTTCGCGTTTATCTGGTGAGCATTATGGGCACTCCAAATATCCTTGTTCTGGCAACCGGCGGCACGATTGCCGGTATGGCGGGTTCAGCGACAAAGGCGGATTATGCGCCCGGCCAGATCGGAATTGATGAGTTTTTAGCAGGGGCAGACGGGCTTGGCCTCAATGCGCATTTCACTGGTAAGCAGATCGCCAATATTGGATCAGAAGACATCGGTCCCGATAATTGGGCGGCGCTGCATGCGGAATGCTTGGCGGCGATGGATGATCCGGCCTGCGATGGGATTATCATCACCCACGGCACAGATACGGCTGAGGAAACAGCGTTTTTGCTCAATCTCACTTTGCCGACGACCAAGCCGGTGGTGATTGTTGGCGCGATGCGGCCGGCTGATGCGGTTGGCTATGACGGATTGCGCAATTTCGCCAATGCGGTGCGCGTTGCGAGCGATCCCAATGCGGCGGGGCGCGGCGTATTGGTCGTGATGAGCGACCGCGTGCATGCGGCGCGCGATATTCGCAAAGCGCGAACGCGGGGCACAGAGGCGTTTCAGGGCTTTCCGCGCGATTCGGTGGGGCTGGTCACGCCAAGCGCGCTGGAGTGGTTCGGTGCCCCTTGGCGAGTGGGCGCAGGCGCGCGTTTTGCCCTGCCAAACGCGCTGCCCGATGTGCCGATCCTCTTTATCCATGCCGGAATGACAGCGGACTTTGTTGATCGCTTGGTCACGTCTGAGACTCGCGGCGTTGTCGTCGCTGGCGTGGGTGAGGGCAATATGCCCGACCCTGTGCGCCAGGAATTGGTTATGCTCGCTGCGAAAGGCATCGCCATTGTCCGCGCGAGCCGATTGGATGAAGGGCTGGTCGATCGCGAACCCGAAGATGATGAAAACCGCTTTGTTGCTGCCCGCGCGCTCACGCCGCAAAAAGCGCGGGTTTTGCTCAGCCTATTGATTGCGAGCGAGGTGACAGACCCCGCCCGCATTCAAGCCGAATTTGATGGTAGATAAAGAGCGTCACCGTTCGAACTTCGACAAGCTCAGCACTAACGGCTTGCACCAAACGGTTGCTTAGCAACCGCAAGGGCGACCGCCCGCCCGCAGCGACGCGATCTTTAGATCGCATGAGCGAGGAAGCTGCGCCCCGGACGGCGTGCAAAAATCAAGAGTGCGGCGTAACCAGATATTTTTCGCCGGTTTTCATTTGACGGTAGTCGGAAATCGCCTCTTTCGTCAGCATTTCTTCCAGATTGACCTTCGCTTTATAGTGCGAGGCAAAAGTGGTGCCGAGATTTTCCAAAACGCGCGTGCGCATCCGCACCACCGTTTCCATGCC
>CAZAIG010000065.1:0-10727 GCA_964485135.1 uncultured Porphyrobacter sp.
ACCGGCTTTCGGTTCCTTTCGTGGATGCAGCCACCCGCACCGATCAGCGCATCACCATGTCCGACGGCAAGACCATCTCGCTCAAACTCCCTGCCGGGGTCGAGGATGGCACGCAAATGCGCCTCAAAGGCAAAGGCCACGACGGAGCTGGTGGAAAAGGCGACGGCCTCGTGATGATCGAGGTGGGCGCTCACCCATTCTTCCGCCGCGATGGCGACCACATCCGCATGGATTTGCCGCTAACGATTGATGAAGCTTTGCATGGGGCCAAGGTGAAATGCCCCACTGCAACAGGGCCAGTGATGCTTACCATCAAACCGGGCACCAATGGCGGCACAGTCATGCGGCTAAAGGGCAAGGGCTTTAGCACCAAATCGGGCAAGAATGGCGATCAACTGGTCACGCTGGAGGTGCAAATGCCAGAGGATCCCGCGGAACTGACCAAGCGGCTGGATGGCTGGAACGATGACAGCAATCCGCGCGCCAAATTTGGTTTTTGACAGGGCTACCCAGCGCAGCGGCCAATGCATTCCAACATCGCCTCGCAATTTCTGCCAATCCTTCGCCGCACTATGGTCCGCACATGGGATGATGGGTTTATCCATGCTGGCAATCTTGCCTATCTGTCGATGCTAGCGATTTTTCCCTTCTTTATTCTGGGAGCCGCTTTGTACCAATTGCTGGGCAGCACGGCCGATCAACAAGCATTGGTCGATGCAGTGCTCAGCGTAACACCGCCCAGCGTGCGCAGCAGCGTAGAACCGGTCGCCAAAGCGACGATGGAAGCGGATACTGGCTGGCTTTTGTGGGTCGGTGCAGCGGTCGCGCTTTGGACAATTTCCAGCCTGGTGGAATCGATCAGAGACATTCTCCACCGCGCCTATGATGCGCCGCATGAACGCGGGTTCTGGAAATCGCGGCTGGTGAGTGCTGGTTTGATCCTGCTTGCAGTCATGCTTTTGATGGGATCGCTGTTTGCGCAAGTGATGATCGGATCAATCGAAGAAGTGGTCAGCGAATGGGCCCCCAATCTCACGGGCGGCATGGCCGATCTCGGTCTATCTCGCGCGATCTCGGTTTTGGGCGTGTTCGTCTCGCTTTATCTCTTATTCGCATCTCTGACCCCGCAAGCCTACCGAAAACGTCCCTATCGCAAATGGCCCGGCGCCGTTGCCACAGCGCTGTGGTGGCTGATTGTGACCAGCTTGATGCCGCCGATTGTTAGCCAATTGATCACCTATGATTTGATTTATGGCAGTCTGGCTGGGATCATGCTTTCGCTATTCTTTTTCTGGCTCGTCGGGCTGGGACTGGTTATGGGCGCAGAATGGAACGCTTCGCTGGCGCATTTGCATGGAGGAGCTAACAGATTGGACGAGGAGAGTGCCGAATGAGCGGATTGATGGCGGGAAAACGCGGGCTGATTATGGGCCTTGCGAACAACAAATCTCTGGCATGGGGCATCGCCAAGCAGCTTGCCGCGCAAGGGGCTGAGCTGGCTTTCTCTTACCAAGGCGAAGCGTTGGCCAAGCGCGTCAAACCGCTCGCAGAAGAGCTCGGCAGCGATTTTCTGCTGGAATGCGACGTATCGGATATGGACGCGCTAGATACCGCATTCGAAACACTGAAAGCGCGCTGGGAGACGATTGATTTCGTCGTCCATGCGATTGGTTTTTCAGACAAGAACGAACTGCGCGGCAAATATCTCGATACCTCGCTCGACAATTTCCTGATGACGATGAACATCTCTGCCTATTCGCTAGCAGCGGTGGCCAAGCGCGCCTCCGCCATGATGCCGCCAGTTGTCGAGAATGAGGATGGCAGCATTTCAGGCGGCGGTTCGATCATCACGCTGACCTATTACGGCGCTGAAAAAGTCATGCCGCATTACAATGTTATGGGCGTTGCCAAAGCTGCGCTGGAAACCAGCGTCAAATATCTCGCCAATGATCTGGGGCCGCAGAATATCCGCGTGAATGCCATTTCCGCCGGCCCGATCAAGACTTTGGCCGCAAGCGGGATCGGCGATTTCCGCTATATTCTCAAATGGAACGAATATAACTCGCCGCTGCGCCGCAACGTCTCGATTGACGATGTGGGCGGCGCGGGTCTCTATTTCTGTTCTGATCTTTCCAGCGGCGTGACAGGCGAGATCCATCATGTGGATGCAGGCTATCACACAGTTGGTATGAAGCAGGAGGACGCGCCCGATATCGCGCTGACGTAAAAACTCAAACGGGAGACAGGCCATGGATGCGACAGGTGGATGCCAATGCGGAGCTGTGCGTTACAAGCTGACCGGAGAGATCACCGGCCATGCGCTGTGTCATTGTTCGGATTGCCGCGCATCTTCGGGAGCGCCTGCGGTGGCTTGGCTGATGCTGCCAGAAGATGGGTTTGAGCTCACGAAAGGCAAGCTGACGACGTACAATTCATCCGGCGCGGCGATGCGCCAGTTTTGCAGCATATGCGGGACGGGTATCGCTTACACCAATGCTGAAAACTTGCCCGGCCTCATAGATGTGCAATCCGCCACTCTTGATGACAACAATAGCGATGGGCCAGCCGTACAAATTCAGACATCTGATCGGCTGTTTTATATGGAAGACTTGGCGAAAATCCCTGCTTTCGAAGGGTTCCCCGAATAGCGCTCAACCGGCTTTGCGCTACCCTGCCTTGCGAAGCGGAACCGGATCGCTCACTGCGCCGGATGGCTGATCGGGCCAGATGCCGCGCGTGTCATAGACCAGCTTCGATGCGCGCTCTTCGACCGGCACAGACTTAAAGATATCGTGATCGACCAAAACGATCATAATGTCGCATTCCTCTAGCGCGGTATCAATGTCGATATGGCCAGCGCCTGTGCCAGCAAATTCCGCAGGCAATTCAGCGATATAGGGTTCCACAATCTGCACGCGCTCACCATATTGGCGCGCAAGCGTTGATGCGACGAGCCGCGCTGGGCTCTCGCGCAGATCATCAATATTCGCTTTGAAAGCGAGGCCGAGACAGGCAATTTTTGCCTCCGGATTGCTTTCGATCAGAGCATTCGCCTGCGCGATCACATGGTGGATCTTGCCATCATTCACGCCGCGCGCAGTGCGGATCAGCGGGCTTTCCGCAGGCGCACCGTGGACGATGAACCACGGGTCGACAGCGATACAGTGACCGCCTACGCCGGGGCCGGGGGTGAGAATGTTGACGCGCGGGTGGCGATTGGCCAGCTTGATCACTTCCCATACGTCCAAATCCATGGCGTCAGAGATAACCGATAGCTCATTGGCAAAGGCAATGTTCACATCGCGATAGGCGTTCTCAACCAGCTTGGTCATTTCTGCCGAGCGCGCATCTGTGGTCACGCAAGTTCCGCGAACAAAGCGCTTGTAGAATGACAAAGCTTTGCGTGCACAGCGCGGCGTGATCCCGCCAATAGAGCGATCATTATTGGTCAGCTCTTCGAGGATTTTGCCGGGCAGAACCCGCTCAGGGCAGTAAGCAATCGCAACATCGGGCGTGCCCTCGCAAAGGCCCGGCATTTTCAGATCGGGGCGCTTTTCGGCGATCAAATCGCGCATCTGCTCGGTGGTGCTGACCGGAGAGGTCGATTCCAGAATGATCGTATCACCGGCTTTCAGAACCTTGGCGACATTCTCTGCTGCCGATAGGACATAAGAGATATCGGGTGCGTGGCTGCCATCCTTGGTAAAGGGCGTAGGCACAGCGATTACGAACACATCAGCAGGCGCCACTTCGGTCGATGCTTTGAGCAATCCGCGTTGGACAACGCCGTGGACAAGACCGTCGAGATCGACTTCCTCGATATGAATCTCGCCGCGATTAATCGTGTCGACCACGCTTTGCGTTACATCAACGCCATGAACATGCATTCCCGCGCGAGCAATAACCGCCGCTGTTGGCAATCCGATATAGCCTAGGCCCACTACGCAAACTTTGGGCAATTCGTCACCGCGCATCCAACATATTCCTCAAATGAATTCAGTGAGGACAGCCTATGACGCGAAAGGGTAAATTTATCGGTAAGGATGAGGGGGAATTGTTAGAAAGACTTGGCTGATAAAATCGGCGCGCAGCACCGCAAGGGCGTATGAACGCGGCAAGAATGCGCTCGGAAGAGTGCGCGCGAATCTAACGAGCGAATTCGCCTCAAAGTGAACCAAGCGACCGCCCAGGTGGGCAAGGAACGCGCCCACCATGGGGTGGGCGGGCGCGGGGTCACTTCTGGCGAAATGACCCGAAATTCAAGGCGGCCAGTCGGCCTTGCGGCTCAACAAGTTGAGCCGATTGGCGCTTACTTGACCAACAATCCCGCGATGCGCTGGCTGCTGGTGCCATCGCCAAAGGGATTGTGAGCGCGCGCCATCGCTTCATAGGCTGACGGATCATCGAGCAGCGTGTTCGCAGCCTCAACAATCGCTTTCCGGTCGGTGCCGACGAGCTTGGCCGTTCCCGCCTCTACCCCTTCGGGCCGCTCTGTCGTCTCACGCATGACGAGCACTGGTTTGCCCAATGCAGGCGCTTCTTCCTGAACCCCGCCGCTATCGGTCAGCATAATATCCGCTAGCCCCAACAAATGGACGAAATGCGGGTAATCGAGCGGCTCGATCATCGCGACATTGTCCAAACCCTTTAGCTCGGCATCCATCACAGCGCGAACATTGGGATTGGGGTGAACGGGGAAGATCATCGCAATATCATCGCGCTTCGCCAGATCAGCGATTGCGCCCGCGATATTCTCCAAGCCGCCGCCGAAATTCTCGCGCCGGTGGCTGGTGACGCCGATAATGCGCTTGCCCGCAAAGCGTTCTTTCAGCTGATCCAGACCGCTCGCCAATGCGGGCTTGGCTTCAATCTGCTTGGTCACCCAATGCAGGGCGTCAATCACTGTGTTGCCAGTGATATGGACTAGAGCCTCAGGCACAGCTTCATTCGTAAGCGCATCAGCCGAAGTCTGTGTCGGCGCGAAATGCATGTCAGCAATCGTGCCAATGATCTTGCGGTTCACTTCCTCTGGCCAGGGATGATAAATGTTGTAGCTGCGCAGTCCCGCCTCGACATGGCCGACAGGGATCTTGCGATAATATGCCGCCATGGCCCCAACCATTGCCGTGGCCGTATCACCTTGGACAATGACGCGGTCGGGCTGCACTTCATCCATCACTGCGCCGATTTTGAGGAGGAGGCGAGATGTCAGCTCATCCAGCGATTGGTTCGGCTGCATAATGTCGAGATCGAAATCAGGGGTAATCTGCCCGATTTCCAGCACTTGATCGAGGATTTCACGGTGCTGCGCCGTGACGCAAACGACCGGCTTAAGCCCAACTGCTGCTTCGAGAGCATGGACAACCGGAAACAGCTTAATCGCCTCTGGGCGCGTGCCAAAGATAATCAGGATTTTCTGGGGGCTCTGCTCGGTCAAAATGTGCTCTTTCAAAGGTTTGGCATAGGGGCCATCTCCGGGCCCTATCGCAGTGCTTGGTAAATAATTGGCTGACAATGGGCAAAGCGCCCAGAGCGGTCAAGTAACGCCAACCGGTAGCTAAGCTGCGCCTTTACCATATCTTTCCATGAAGGCCTTATGAGCCTGTGTGTGTACGAGGAAAGCATCAAAGATTATGAGTGAAACAGCCGGCCCCGCATCGAAATTGGCGGTCATCGGATTGGGCTATGTCGGACTGCCGCTGGCAGCGGAATTTGGCAAATCCCGAGCAGTCACCGGATTCGATATCAACCAGGCACGCATTGCCGAGCTTGAGCAAGGCATCGATCGTACGCATGAAGTCAGCGCTCAGGAGCTGGCCGAGGCAGAACACCTGGCCTATACCAGCGATCCAGCCCAGCTCGCGGATTGCTCGATCTATATCGTAACCGTGCCCACGCCCATCGATGAGCACCGCAGGCCCGACCTCAGCCCGCTGATCAGCGCGTCCAAACTGGTGGGCTCGGTCCTTAAACGCGGCGATATCGTGATTTACGAAAGCACCGTCTATCCCGGCGCGACCGAGGAAGAGTGCGTACCTGTGCTAGAAGAAGCGTCCGGCCTCACATTCAATCAAGACTTTTATTGCGGTTATAGTCCCGAACGAATCAATCCCGGTGACAAGCAGCACCGTCTGCCCAACATCCTGAAAGTCACATCCGGCTCGACCCCTGAAACCGCGGAAGCCGTCGATGCGCTTTACCGCGAGATCATCACCGCTGGCACGTTTAAAGCGGAATCGATCAAGGTGGCAGAGGCGGCAAAGGTTATCGAGAACACGCAGCGCGATCTTAATATCGCTTTGATCAATGAGCTTGCGATCATCTTTAACAAGCTCGACATCCAAACCTCCAAAGTGCTGGAGGCGGCAGGCACCAAATGGAATTTCCTGCCCTTTACACCCGGTCTGGTTGGCGGGCACTGCATCGGTGTTGACCCCTATTATCTGATGCATAAGGCCGAGGCGATTGGCTATCACCCGCAAGTCATTCTGGCGGGGCGGCGGATCAATGATGATATGGGCGGTTTTGTCGCGGCCACTTTGGTCAAGAAGATGCTTAAACAGTTCATCCAAGTGAACGGCTCGCGCGTCCTTATCTTGGGCCTGACTTTCAAAGAAAACTGCCCCGATCTGCGCAATACGCGCGTGATTGATGTGATTGCGGGCCTGGAAGATTACGGCGTCACCGTGGATGTGCATGACCCCATGGTTGATGCGCAGGAGGCTCGCAGTGAATACGGTCTTGATCTGATCGCTGACCCGCAGGCGGGGCACTATGATGCAGTGGTCGGCGCGGTTGCTCACAAGCCGTTTGTGGAAGCAGGAGCCGAATGGGCGAGAGGCTTGGGCAAGGATGGCGCAGTACTTTATGACCTTAAGGGCATGTTTGCCGATGGCGAGGCGGACTTAACGCTTTAGTGGCGCATCCGGTCTTAGTTCGACCGGATTGTGATACTCTCAATTGTGCCGCGCATTGACGCCTGCCCGCGCCACGCGCGCGCATATATGGCCAGTTTTCGATCACCGCAGTCCGCTGCAGGAGCCGGGACGGGAAAACCGCTTCCTTGCTCGGATAAGGGCATATCGAGCAAAGCCGTCCCAGAACCTGCGCCAGAACCAGCACATGTCACTTGAACGCGCACATCCTCATCTTTTCCCGCAGGCCGAATGTCGGCATCAACCCCAACCGAAAAGGCAGATTGAGACGGCGCCAAGAGCCGCTGCATAACCACGCCGCCATTGCCCGATTTCACGAACAGATCAACCTCTGCGCCATCGCGGCTGACCTGCGCGCGCATGTCCCGCGTATCAGCAAACTTCCAATCAAATGGCGGAAATTCGGATGACCAATTCCCTGCTTCTCTGGGATGCGCTTTCTTAGCGAAGAGATAATGCTCACGCGCAGCGGTCAGATCTCCCGCAGCAACAAGGCCGGTAATCATCTGCTGAGATACGATGGGATCATCGCTCGCTATTTGCGTGCGCAATTTCGCAGCATTGCGCACGGCCCCAGGCTGACGGGCTGCAAAGCGCAAAAAGCCCTCCTGCCACGGCGGTTCATCAGCCAAAATCTCAACAAAACTTGGGATCACTTCTTCTTTGGAAAGCGCACCAGCCAAGACCGGGAAAAACTCTTCTGACCGTTCTGGATGCACGCGCAGAATCTGGTCGAGCGTCGCAACTGCCGCCGGAATATTCTCCCCTTCAACGTGCATTTGCAACGCAAGCCCCTGCAATGAGAGGGACCGGCGATTCAGCTTTGATGCTTCGGTTAGAATGGCTCTTTTTTTTCCGACATTATCTTGAGCCATCGCGAGCACGGCAAGCGCTTCGGGATTGAGCGGATATACTTGATAGCCTTTGTACGCCCAGCCCTCCGCACTCTTTGCCGCCTCGCCAATGTCAGTGCCCTCTTGGGCCGCAGCACTGAACAGGCCGAGAGCATACTTACCAAGAGCCCGCCCATTGTCAGGATCAATCTGCAGCGCATAGGCAGGGTCTGTGCGAACCGAAACCATGCTTGCCGATTGCACCGCAAGCGCAATCGCAAATCCGATACCAAGCACGAATGAGCCGAGGACACGAAGCTTTTTGCTCATCGGCCGCGCTGCTCGCTCAATCTTTTAAAGACCGGGGGTTTTTGCCATCTTCGTCATGACCATATCCGTAACCATATCCGTAACCATAACCATAGCCGTAGGCTGTCTGACCCTCATCCAATTTTGTGACGATCGCGCCCTTGATATCGGCGCCAGCAGCCCGCAGCCGGTCAAGCGCGCTGGAAATGCCGCGCAATTTGATGCGTTCCGCTTCAATCACGTAGACAACGCCATCGACCGAAGCTGATAGCTCAAGGGCATCAGCTAGCGCCAGAACAGGCGCGCCATCAATAATGACTTGATCGTAATCATTGCGCGCTGCTTCAAGTAGGGCTTTCAGGCGGCCACTGGCCAGCAATTCGACCGGATTGGGCGGAATCTGGCCTGAATGTAGGAAGTCAAAGCCCAAGTCTTCCAAATGCTCAACACCATCAGACAGCGCATCCAGTTGACCGGATAGCACGCCGGTCAGACCGGCTTTTTCGCGTGGGACAAAGTCGAGTGTTGAGATCAACACGGATTTGCGCAGGTCGGCGTCAAGTAGGAGCGTTTTCTTGCCCAATTGCGCAAAGCTGGAAGCCAAAGCGATCGATGAAATCGACTTACCCTCTGATGGTACAGAAGATGTCAGCATGAGCACTTTGGGCGCGCCATCCGCCGTGAGGAAGGAGAGATTGCTGCGAACCGATGAATATGCCTCGCTGAATTGCGAAGAACGCTCCAAAACCTCTTCGACCAGATCATTGGCTGCATTGCGCGGGATAGCGCCAAGAAGTGGGATGCCAAGTTCGCGCTTCACGTCCTGTGGATCTTTCAGCGTCTGGCTGAGCATGACGCGCAGGTAGACAATCGCTGCTCCGATTAGCCCGGACAATACTAGGGCAATCGCCAGATTCTGCGGCCACGAAGGCGCATAAGGGCGCTGTGGAAGCTCGGCTTCATCGATCAGTTTGATGTTGTTTTGACCTGCGCCGGAGGCCTCAAGTTCTTTAAACCGCTGAAGCAATCCGTCATAAAGCTCGCGGTTGGTATCCACTTCGCGCTTCAGGATACCGTAGCGGATCCCTTGATTTTGCTGGTTCAGGAAGCCAGCTTTCGCATTGCGCAATTCGCCGCGCAGGGCGTTTTCTTTCGCGCGAGCTGCTTGCAATTGCGCCTGCGCCTCGCGCGCGGTTACGCCTGTCTTCTCATTGCGCTGCTGGGCAATGGTCGTTCGCAGAGCGTTCACTCTTGCCTCTGCTTCGCGTCGGGGCGGATATCCTGGGCCAAAGTTCGCTCTCAATTCCGCCAGTTCGGATTCCGCATCCGCAAGCTTGTCGCGCAAGCTGTCAGATGCAGAGAAATTGGTGCCTACCCCGGACCTCAGCGCGGCTTCGGCAGCAATACGTTCAGCCACGGCCTCTGCAAGCGCTTCGTTATAAGCCGTAAGCTCTGCGCCAGTCAGCGTCTGACTGGCCGATTCGCCGCCCGCATTCCCGCCTGAGTTGGTTTCCAGCACAAGGATTTGATTGGCGCTCGCGTATTCGACGAGTTCTTGTTCGGACACAGCCAGCTGATCGCGCAATTCGCTGATCTGGCTTTGCAAGAATTTGCGGGCTTCAATATTGTCGCCAAACCGCTTTTCATAGTTTGCAGCGATAAACTCTTCGGACCAAAGCGCGCTGACCTGCTGCGATACGCGCGGGGAAGAGCTTGCAAATCCGACATCGACCAAGCTTGATTGAGTGATTGGTTCAACGGAAAGATAGTTGAGCAATACATCGGCTATTTCATTGTCGGTCAATGCGCCACGTTCAGTAAGGCCAAACGCTTCCAAGAAAGCCTCATCCCTCGTCAAATTGCCCGCTTCTGCCACCCGTTTCGCCATGAAGCGGCTTTCCAGCAGCTCATATTGCGTGTTGAGATATTGCAGCTCAGAAATCGAACTTTCCGCTTCCAACGAATCAATCGCCGTCACATTGGCTGTGATCTGAGATAATTCCAGCCGCGAGTTTGACCGGAACATTTCGGTCGACAGCAAGGTCACCGCAACACCGGCCAGCAGACCAAGCGCGACAATTCCCATCAGCCAGAATTTCAGATTAAGCGCTTCATTCCAATATTTTTCGAGCTCTAGCGCAAACAGACTCTCATCATCCTGATATCCGTAAGGCTGCGCGCCCCGCATGTCAGCGTAAGGCTGCTCGGCATAGGGCACATTTGAGGAGTTTGGGCCCACCATATTATTGTTGGCTGACATGGCTTGTCTAACGCCGCCCAATTCTATCGATGAGGATCACAGCTGTGCTCAAAACAGGGACGAATTGAAGGATCGTCTCAAGGCGTCTCTTGCTGGCCGAATCCCCTACCATCACAACGTCATTCGCATAAAGCTGCGGATCGGGGTAATTGCCTTGCTGGATTGCTTCCAAATTATAGACACCGATATAACGCTGGCCGCCGACTTCGCGGAAGACCAATGTCTCTTCTAGCTTGGCATATTCACCAAGCCCGCCTGCGGTGTTGACCGCACGCAGCAGCGTCATGTTTTCATCGATGGGGTAGTCGCCCGGCTTGTCAACTTGGCCGCCCACTGAGAAGGTGATTTCATCGAGACCTTCTGGAATAACGATAACCTGAGGGTCCAGCA
>CAZAIG010000065.1:10827-12808 GCA_964485135.1 uncultured Porphyrobacter sp.
GAGAAGGTGATTTCATCGAGACCTTCTGGAATAACGATAACCTGAGGGTCCAGCACATATTCGCCGCGAAGGCGGCTCGCAATTGCGCGCGATGCGCCAGCCGGCGACTGATTGGATAGGTCAATTCTGCCTGCCAAGGGGAAATCGATCTGACCCTGTTCGTCAGTGATGAATTTGCTGCTGAGCAGTTCAGAACCGACGACAGTAATCTCTAAAATTTCCTGCGGGCCGATCTGGTAAAAGCCAGCGTTTGGCTTTGCGGGCAATTGCTCCAAGTCCGTGACTTGAACGCCAGCAGCCGCGCCAAAAGTGGTCGGCGTGCTGCTGCATCCCGATAGGACAAGAAGAGCCGCCGCGATAAAGCCGTAGTTTTTAAAAATCGTCATATCGCTTCTTAATAGTGAAATTGGAGCGCAAACCAAAATAACAAATAAGCTTCAGCGTTGATAGTCGCCCAAACCTTCCCTCGCGGCCTTTGCATCTCGCACCAGCACACACAAGAACCAAATTACAGTCAGTTGAAAAATCGGTGTTCTAATCGGATAGTCAATTGCCGAAGCTGCACAGAGAATGAACACGATTGCCGCCCAGAACAATACCAGACTAGACTTTAGGCCAAATCGGCGCGCGAGTTGCAGTATTAACAGCGCGACGTAAAGGACTAAGCTTGCAAAAAGGACGATTGCCGGCAATCCGCCTTCGATGATCAATTGCAAAAAGTCGTTATGCGCTTGGTTGACATAGGAAGGTCCAGCCAATGCAGCCGGTTCAAACTGCATATACACCGGCGCAAAGCTGCCGAAGCCTGTTCCAAACAGCCAAAATCGTTCTGCCATATCGGTGAGCGGGGCTAGCAGCTCAAAGCGCAAATCGCTGGTCGAATCCTGGGCGGAAAGGCCTTCGAAACCTGGCACCTTTTCCATCGTGAGAAATATGACGATCAGTCCGACAAAAAGTAGCCCGAACACCCCCATGGCGTATCGGCCCCAATCCCTTTGACCTCGCTTTTTTCTGCTTGAGCGCGGCGCACCTTGGCCAGAGGACAAACCGTCCCAAAGCATGACCATACTGACTAGGCTGGCAAACAGGCCCATGACAATTCCGGCGCGCGATCCATGGATCAAGATGCTGAGCAAACTCAGCCCCATCAGGAATGCTCCGCCATAGATAAACGCTTGAGATTGGCGCGTTTTCACTGCCCATATCACTTGCCGCGCCAAGACCAGCAAGATCATGGCGAGGAAAGCCGCTGAGTGGTTCTCATTGGCGAAAAGCCCTGTTGGCCCGCCCATGCTGTTGATCCGGTAAAGCTTGAACAAATCGCCCCCGCCAGCGACTTGCAAGAACCCCAGAACAATACTGGCAACGCCCAGCGCTGCGATCAAATACAGTAAATATTGGGTGCGCATTTTGAAAGCCGCTGCCATCAAAATTGCCGCCCATGGGATGATCATGCCGGCAAGGCTGCTCCAACCTAGATCAGTGGCCAAAGAAATCGGCCTCCAAAGCGGTGCGACGCTGAGCTGGCTATCGATCGCAGCTATCGGCCCGCGCCCCGGCAATTGCTGCCAAGCCTCCGGTGGCAGAGGGATCAACTGTAGCGCCATCCAGATGGTCAAGGCTGCGAGCAATCCCGCGATAGTGCGATAGTCTTTCAGTTTGCTCCAGCTCACCGCCGTAAGCGCTGGAATTAGCAGAAGTGCAACCAGCGGTCCAAGCGCCATCAATTGCGCCATGTCATAGCGTGAACTGCCGCCGAGAAAAGCGACGCTAAGCGTAAAGAGCGCTATGACGGCCCATTGGAAGACCGCCTTTTTCTCGCCCGTCCCGCTCCTACTACGCACAGTTTTTGAAGTCACACAGAAAGCCTCAATGCACGAGATTGAAAAGGGCAGAAAGAACCGCAAGGCAGCGCTGCTTTACGAGATCGCCGGCTAGCATCGGGCACGTTTTGGAGCAAGCTTACAATTGATTTGGGCTA
>CAZAIG010000066.1:0-9573 GCA_964485135.1 uncultured Porphyrobacter sp.
ATTCCGCAGCAGCAGGTCCCGCAGCGGTCGCTGATCCAAAGGTCCGATACCGGTCATTGCCGACAAAGCCGAAGTTCGTCACTTGGTTTGCCTTAACCAATTGCACAACGCGGATCGTGAAATCGTAATTGGCGTTTGGTTCAGGCTCAAACTGCAGCTGCGGCTTGGGCGTCATACGTTCCATGCTTTGCAGCAGGCTGTTGAGCTGACCTTGGGTCACTTGATCGCCATTCCACAGCAAGCGGTTATCAGCGGTCACGAACAATTTGTTCTTGATCGGCTTGATTTCTACCGGCGGTGGGTTGGGATCAGCCACGGGCAGATCTACGTCCAGCGCATTGGTCGCCATGGGAATTGAGATGATGAACATGATGAGGAGCACGAGCAAGACGTCGATCAGCGGCGTCATGTTCATTTCCATCATCGGGGAGCCATCATCTGAGCCACCTGACATTGCCATAATTCAAATACTCCTAAAAGGTTAGCTAACCGGGTAGGTTAGCTGCCTTGTGCGTCAGCTGCGGACCGGTCTTGATTGGAGATAAATCCAATGATCGGGTAGCCAGCCGCCTGGACGTTGTAGATAGCGCCCGCAGTGCAGCGCCATGGTGAACGCACGTCAGCGCGAATGTGTACCTGCGGGATCTTATCCGGATCAGCCATCATCGCCTCAGGTCCGCCAGCGCGTTCGACCAAAGCTTCCAGCTGTTCGAACGAACGGTCGTAAAGCTCGGTTGATGTCACAGGCACCACATTGTTGATGTACACGCGGCAGTCGCCATCGATCGAAGGCACAGTGTAACCTTCTTCGCCAGCGCTTCGTCCATTCGCATCGGTCGAACTAACGGTGAGGAGGATATTCTCCACCTTAGCTTCGGTTGCGCGCGAGTTCATCTTCGGGATTTCGAGATTCTCGATGGTCTGAATGGCCACCGGAATTGCGATAAGGAAGATGATCAGGAGCACCAGCATCACGTCCACAAGCGGCGTGGTGTTGATGTCTGACATCGGGGTTCCTTCCCCGCCTCCCATCGAAATTGCCATTACTCAATCCTATCCGTAATTATTGGGTCTAAATCTGAAGGACGGAGCGGCGGAGCAGACGTGAGTGCCTGCTCCGCTGCGCCATGTTTCAAATCAGGCCTTTTTCGCAGGAGCAGGCTTAGCTGCGGCTTTCGGTGCAGCTTTCGCAGCAGCGGCAGTCACCGCAGGCTTCACAGCGCCCTTAGAGTTGATGAAGGCCAGAATATCGGTTGAAAAGCCGGTCATCAATTCAGAGATGCGGCGGTTGCGCCCTTGCAGATAGTTGTATGCGAAAACCGCAGGCACAGCCACAAGCAGACCAATCGCGGTCATGATCAAGGCTTCACCAACAGGACCAGCAACCTTATCGATGGATGCTTCGCCCGATGCACCGATTTTCACCAGCGCGCGGTAGATGCCGATAACCGTACCCAGCAGTCCCACAAACGGAGCAGTCGCGCCCACGGTTGCCAGGAAAGGCAGGCCGCCTGCAAGGCTGGAGTTGATGGTGTCTTGCGAACGCTGAAGCGAACCATGCATCCAGTCATGCGCTTCTAGATCATCGCCCATTTTGCCGTGCTCTTCATCGGCTTTAACAGCATCGTCAACAAGCTGACGCCATGCGCTGTTTTTCTCCAGCTTGTTAGCGCCGTCCCTGAGTGATGGCGCACGCCAGAACTGACTTTGAACGGCCTTGAACTGGTTCATCACTTTGCGCTGCTCGAGCCACTTAGTGATTAGGATGTAGAAAGAGCCAACTGACATGATGATCATCACGCCCAGAATTGCCCAGGCGATCGGACCGCCCTCTTCCATAGCCTGCCAGAAGCCAAACTCAGCCTTTGGAGCTCCGTCGCCCCCTGCTGCTGCGAGTAGTTCAATAATCATGTGCGAAGTATCCTCTTAAAAATTCTTGTTTCAGACCCGCCCCCGGCGAGCATCCACTGCTTTTGGTTAATTCAAACGGTATGTAATCGAAGTCGAATAGCTGCCAGCTGTCGGGTTGCCAGCATCATCCTTTGCCGGGTTGAAGCGGGCGTAACGAGACATGCCTTTACACGCGGCGCTATCAAGAGCGGAGTTCCCGCTGCTTCTGGTCACATTGCAACCAGATACGCGGCCATTGGCTCCGACAGTAACAGCGACACCCACAGTGCCTTCGATCTCTCTGCGCAGTGCCGATGAAGGATAGTTATCCTGAATCCGGCGCGCCCAGCGTCCCTGACCTTTTGGCGTCGCGGCAGCAGCTTGAGAAGGCGGCGGCGGCGGCGGTGGGGGAGGCGGCGGTGGCGGCGGCGGCGGTGGCGGCGGCGGCGGAGGAGGTCCCGGAGGATTCTCATTCGACGGCGCAGGAGCCGGCGGCTGCGGCGGCGGCGGAGTTGGTGTCTGCTCGACGCGGTTGTCCGAATTGTTCACGTTCAGCGGCGGTGGCGGAACCACAGGCGGCGGCGGTGATGTCGGTTCAGGCGGAGGCGGTTCATCAGGTTCCGGTTCCGGCTCCTCTTCTTCCACCTCTTCCTCGATATCAATCGCGGTCATACGTTCAACAACTTCCACAGCCGCACCATAGGCGAGGCCAGTTATCAGCACATAGCCGATGAGGATGTGAATCAACGCCACGATAATCAGGGAAACAATTCTGTTTCCGCTCATCTGTTGGTCAGCGTAGGCCATCCAGTCCTTTACTCTCCATTTTATATCGCCAGATGTGGGCCGAAACCCGGTTCTGGCGACGGGAACTCAGTTTGTCTGAGCTAACCCTTTTCAATTCCCCTTGAGCTGATCAGACATGTCTCATCCGAGACAAGGTCCATTCAACTCTCGTTCGTACCAGCAAGTTCACCTGTGGGGAACTGCGCTGACCCGAAAACTCTCTTCGTTGGTAACGTCTTCCCCCGACTATCACTCAACTCGCCTAGTTTAACGACACCATTCCAGCCTAGCAACGGCTTTATCGGTTAATCACGGATTCAGACCGAATTGGCTGGTATCTTTCGCGCTAATTTCTGTGTTAGAAAAGGATACAGCCTTGGCCATTTCATGCCAGGACGACAAGGGTGAGAAAATTGGGAAAACTACGTAAAAACAGCTATTTGATTGCTGCTGCTCTGATGGTTGCTGTCCCGGCCACTGGCTATGCGCAAACAGCCGATCCGGCCGCGAGCAATGCAAGCGATCAGCTCACTTTCGCTGATCTTGCGGGCCTATCTGATGCGGCTGATCTGGTGATTCGTGCACAGATTCGCAAACAAATAAGGGTCGAGCCTGAACGTGCTCCTGGATTGGCTCCGGGATTCGCGCGGCTTTATATAAGGGCGGACACTCAGGCGCTGATTGCTGGCAATGTTCCGATCGGCGAATCGCTGCGCTACCTTGTCGATGTGCCGCTTAACCGTAAGGGCAAGCCGCCGAAATTGAAGAAGAAGGAAGTGTTGCTTTTCGCGCGTGCAGTAGACGGCGCTTCGCCGGTTGCAACGGGTCAAATCCAGCTGGTCGCACCCAGCGCTCAGCTCGCCTATTCGCCGATCTTGGAGCAGCGACTGCGCCCGATTCTCGCTGAGTTGGCCAAGCCCGATTCGCCCGCGCGCGTGACTGGTGTGCGCGATGCATTGTCTGTGAGCGGTAATTTGGCTGGCGAATCGGAAACGCAGATTTTTCTCAAGACGCAGGACCGCTCGCCGGTTTCTATCGCGATTCTGAGGCGACCCTCGCAAGAGCCGCTCTGGGGCGTTTCTTGGGGTGAGATCATCGATCAGTCTGCACGGCCCCCGCGTCCGCAAACCATCGGCTGGTTCCGTCTAGCGTGCAATTTGCCGTCCAGCCTGCCTTCAAGTGCGAATTTATCGCGCGAACGTACGCAGCGCATGCAGGCGGAGCGTGACTACCGTTTCGTGGTATCATCGCTCGGCCCTTGCGAGCGGACTTTGCCGCCGGTTTAACATTTGCTGATTGCCGTGCCGGTGCGTGAAGGCTTTGGTCCAGATAGCTTAGATAGGGTATAAGCAATAGAAACTGGTTCCCCGATTGGTGGAGAGCGCGCTAAAACCTGCGCTCTTATTCATCAGCCGATTGGAAAGCACCCACATGACCACCACCGCTACACCCTTACGCATTGGGATCGCTGGTTTGGGCACTGTGGGCGTGGGCGTCTTGCGTCTGCTGGAAAGCAATGACGATTTGATCACTGAGCGCGGCGGACGGGCCATTCAAGTGACAGCGGTAAGCGCCCAGTCAAAGGGAAAGGATCGCGGCGTCGATCTTTCCGCCTACGCTTGGGAAGATGATATGCGCGCTCTGGCGGAGCGCGATGATGTCGATGTGGTCGTCGAGCTGGTTGGCGGATCAGAGGGGGCTGCACTTGATCTCGCCTCTGCCGCGCTGACCGCTGGCAAGAGCTTCGTCACCGCGAATAAAGCCATGATCGCGCATCATGGACTAGCGCTGGCGGAAACGGCAGAGGCTAAGAATGCAGCGCTGAAATTCGAAGCGGCCGTTGCAGGCGGCATTCCGGTGGTGAAGGGCCTACGCGAAGGGGCCGCAGCCAATAGGCTTGAGCAGATTTACGGCATTCTTAATGGCACTTGCAATTATATCCTGTCGGAAATGGAGGCGACCGGCGCCGACTTCGGTGACGTGCTGAGTGCAGCGCAGGAATTGGGCTATGCCGAAGCTGACCCGACTTTCGACATCGAAGGGATCGATGCAGCGCACAAGCTGGCAATCCTCGCCGCGATCGGCTTTGGCGCGAAACTGGATTTTGAAGCAGTGCGCGTCACCGGCATCACTCAGGTGAAAGCTGCCGATATTGCGCAGGCTGATGCGCTCGGGTTTGTGATTCGCCTGATCGGACAGGCTGATGTCGAACGCGGCGACACGCCGACATTGCTCCAGCGGGTTCGCCCTTCGCTCGTGCCAAAGGGCCACCCGCTCGCCAATGTGGACGGGCCGACCAATGCGGTGGTGGCAGAAGGCAATTTTGCTGGGCGCTTGCTATTCCAAGGGGCTGGTGCCGGCGATGGCCCAACCGCTTCTGCTGTTGTCGCCGACCTTATCGATATTGCGCGCGGTGATGTGGGCACAGCATTCTCTGTTCCGGCGGGCGCGCTGGCGGCCATGTCACCCACTGAACCGGGTCATAGGCTAGAGCGGACATATTTGCGCTTTACCGTCACCGACCGTCCCGGCGTATTGGCAGAGATTACCGCAGCGATGCGTGATGCGGGCGTATCGATTGAAAGCATGATCCAGAAAGGCGAGGCGGGCAAGGGCGGCGATGTTCTGGTCGCGATGGTTACGCATGAAGGGCAGGAGCGCAGCGTGCGCGATGCGCTGGCCTTGCTGGAGGGGTCAGACAGCCTTACCGCGGCGCCGCTGGTTCTGCCGATCCTTCCGAATTAACCTCGTCCAGAATATTTGCGCTGTCGTCCAAATCTGGGGCGGCATAATCAATCTGCGGTCCGGGTAGGGCAAGCGCGCCGCTGATGCGTAGAGCTTCAATGGGGCGGGCTGATCCATCGTCATTGCCAATCGGCGGCAATCCGCGTCCAACCCTATCAGCATCTGATCCCGGCGGCGCCTCGGGCAGAGCCTCCACATCGACGATGATGGCTTTGGGCGGTGGGCAGGGCGGGATCAGGCATATGCCGCCAATTGTTGGCTTACCTTTGAAAATTCCCGGTCCTGCTACATCGGGCGCTTGCGGATCATTGATAAAGGCGGTTTCCTCTGCATAGCGTTTCTGGCTGTCTGTCACGGTCCGAAATTCGCTGTCATCGGCGCGGCGCGCGCACACGATAATCTCTCCGGAGATAATGCCGGCGTCGGCCTGACGCTCGCATTCCGCTTCGTAATTGGGGTCATAGGGGGCTTGTGGCACCGGCGCGAGAATATCGATCACATCCGGCTTTGCGGCCTTGCTCGCCGTTCCGGGGATCGCCTCCGCCTGCGAAGTCACATTCGCTTCATCTTGTGCCTGTAACGGGTCGAAGCCGGTAAAGGTCATGCCAAGGCCCAATACGGCAATCGCAGCAGAAATATGATTGCGAACAGCAATGGTCCGGCTTCTCGACAAGCGCCCCTCCTTTTGGCTAAGCGCTTTGCCAGCACCTTGCTAAACGCACCAAAGAGTTTGAGGACTGAATTACCCATGAACACATCTGAAAATGCGCCTGCTGATAACGCGCTTGACCGCGTACTTGTCCTCGAAATGGTGCGCGTCACCGAGGCGGCCGCCGTGGCAGCATCAGAGCTGATCGGGCGCGGCGATGAAAAAGCGGCTGATGCCGCTGCCGTAGAGGCGATGCGCAAGGCGTTCGATACGCTCTATATGGATGGCACGGTCGTCATTGGCGAAGGCGAACGCGACGAAGCGCCCATGCTTTACATTGGCGAGAAGGTGGGCGGTGCGC
Source organism: uncultured Porphyrobacter sp. (assembly GCA_964485135.1). GTDB lineage: Bacteria > Pseudomonadota > Alphaproteobacteria > Sphingomonadales > Sphingomonadaceae > Erythrobacter. Next base: position 6,432 of record CAZAIG010000066.1, read on the forward strand.
CGGGCAAGGGCCCCAAGATCGATATCGCGCTCGACCCGCTGGAAGGCACGACCATCACGGCAAAAGCTGGCCCCAATGCTCTGGCGGTTCTTGCCGCTGCTGAAGAAGGCAATTTGCTCAATGCGCCGGATGTCTACATGGACAAAATCGCGGTGGGTCCCGGCTATCCCAAAGGTGTGATCGACCTTGCCAAAACGCCGACGCAAAACGTTGAAAGCGTCGCTGCTGCAAAAGGCGTAAAACCGTCGGACATTATCGTGTGCGTGCTCGACCGGCCGCGTCATGCTGACATTATTGCTGAGCTGCGCGGGATTGGCTGCGGCGTTGTGCTGATCGGCGATGGCGACGTCGCTGGTGTGATCGCCGTGACCGATGAAGACACCACGATCGACATGTATATGGGCCAAGGCGGCGCACCCGAAGGCGTGCTGGCAGCGGCCGCTTTGCGCTGTGTGGGCGGGCAGTTCAACGGACGGCTGCTCTTCCGCAATGATGATGAAAAATCGCGCGCGCGCAAATGGGGCATTGAGGATCTGGATAAGATCTACACTCTGGAAGAGCTCGCCATGGGAGACTGCATCTTTGCCGCGACAGGCGTGACAGCAGGATCACTGCTTGACGGAGTGAAGCGCAAGCGCGGGTCCAAAGGTCAAACCATTATGACCACCGACAGCGTGGTTATGCGCGCTTCTTCTGGCACCGTGCGCTGGATCAAAGGCGAGCATAGGCTTGGGTGAATGGCGGAGGTGGCCAACCTTACCTCTCCTCAACCGGTCCTGCGCACGCCAAACAGGAATGTGCGCTGGATCAAAGGCGAGCATAGGCTTGGGTGAATGGCGGAGGTGGCCAACCTTACCTCTCCTCAACCGGTCCTGCGCACGCCAAACAGGAATGTGCGCTGGATCAAAGGCGAGCATAGGCTTGGGTGAATGCCGAATGGCTGACAAATTTGAAGCCATGCTCACTGGCGGCCACCCCAATTCACTGGGCCGGACTGAAGAAGTGGTTGCACTGGTTCTCAACGATCCAACCCGCTTTGATGAGCTCTTCGATTGTTATGAAAGCGAGGATGACGTTGTCCGTTTGCGCGTTTCGAATGCGATGAAGCGGATCGAACCCGAGCGGCGAGATCTCATCATGGCCTATCTTGATCGTTTCATTCTTGAGATTGGCGCGCTTGATCAGGCTTCAGCGCAATGGACGCTTGCCCAATTGTTTCAGCGGATTGCTGACGATATGAGCGACCTGCAACGTGCAGGTGCTTTGGCGATAATGAAGCGAAACCTTGCCGGGCATCCCGATTGGATCGTGCTCAATATGACTATGGCGACATTGACCGAATGGGCGCTGTCTGACGAGGCTCTGCGCGAATGGCTCCGCCCGCATCTTGAGCGCCTTACGTCCGAGACGCGAAAGTCCGTCGCCGCAAGAGCCAGAAAGATGCTGGCCCAATTATAGCAACAGGCGGAGCGAGTAAGCGCATAGATGGGCGGACTAGCAAATAGCTTTGAAGCCGCTCAGCAGGCTAACCCGCGCCACTTTTGCTAGCTAAGCCGGGCGCTTCATCGTAAAGAGTAGGCGTGTTCCGTGGCGCTTTCCTTTTGGCCCTTATTGCCGTCTTGTCCTCAATGACGATGCCGTTCGGCTATATGCCAGCAAAGGCTGCCGACGGAAGTGTGATTCTGCTCATTTGTGATGGCACGGCGCAAGGGCCTCAAAAACAGAATAATCACCTGTCTCACGCAGGCATGGACCATGCGCAAATGGATCATGGGGCTGAGCGCGATAGTTCAACCCATGAAACGCGCTGCAATTATGCGACGAGCGTTGCTGCGGACCTTCCCGATGGAATTCATTTCGGCGAACGCGATCCCATCATCCTTTTCAGCGAGCCAGTTCGCCTGGCAATTCTTACCGCTATTTTTCCGCCAAAGCTGCCGCCAGCAACGGGGCCGCCGGCTGCGTAATCGTGACGGGGTCACCCCCGTAAAGAACCTCACAATTACACAATCAGGAAATTTCAAATGAAACACGTAACTTTTGTTGCGGGCGCCGCTGTGGCGCTCGCGCTTTCGGTGCCTGCTGCCGCGCATGATGTTTATGCAGATGACCACGCTCCCATCGGAGTGATGGCAGATCACGCCCATAAAAAGGGTGAGGTCATGTTCTCTTTCCGAGCGATGCATATGGAAATGCAAGGCAATCAGATCGGCACTGACAGCGCCGATCCCAATACGATTGCCACCACCGTGCCCAATCGCTTTGCCGGAATGCCGATGCAGCCTCCCACATTGCGCATCGTACCGACCGAAATGCGCACCGAAATGTATATGCTGGGCATGATGTATGCGCCCTCTGATGCGGTCACGCTGATGGTGATGGGCAATTACATCGAGAAAGAGATGGATCACATCACCTTTCAAGGGGGCATGGGTACTGATCGTTTAGGCACGTTTACCACCAATCCCACAGGGATCGGCGATACAAAGGTCGCTGCGCTCTTTCCTTTGATGGGCATTCCCGATGCTGAGGATGACACGCGCGATGAGCTTACGCTGAAAGCGGGCGTGAGCATACCGACCGGATCGATCAGCCAAACAGACGACATTCTCACGCCGATGGGCGGCACGCCGACGGTTCGCGTCCCCTATATGATGCAAACAGGTACCGGGACATGGGATTTGGAACCGGCGCTCACTTATAAGGCTCGCCGCGGAACCATGGGCTTTGGCGCGCAAGCGACAGCGTCGATCAAAACCGGTTCTAATGGTGCGGACTATAGCTTCGGTGATGTCTACGAAGGCAGCGCATGGATGAGCTATCGTCCCGCGCAATGGGTTAGCTTGTCAGGGCGCGTTCGCGGGCGCACAACGGGCCGGATCAGCGGTATTGATGGCAATATCATGGGGCCCGTTCAGACAGCCAATCCCGACTTTCAAGGCGGCGAGCGTGTTGACGTGATTGGCGGTGTCAACTTTGTCGCAACGCATGGCGGTTTGGCCGGTCACCGCATCGGTATTGAAGTGGGCGCACCGGTCTATCAAAACCTCAATGGACCGCAGATGGCGGGCCAATGGTTTGCGACGATCGGTTGGCAGAAGGGCTTCTGAACTTGCAAAGGAGGCGGGCGCTGCATTGTGCC
>CAZAIG010000066.1:9673-12698 GCA_964485135.1 uncultured Porphyrobacter sp.
CACTGGCCACCGCGCAAGCCCGCCAATTTCCCTTTCACCTGACGACAAACTGCTGGCGCACCTGTTGCAACCGCATGTCGCTGGGCTAAGCGTTTGGCCAGACGATTCGCAGGCGCGCACTCACGCAAATTCGCCCGCGAGCATTGCTGGATACTGGGGAACACGCATCCATGAAAATTATGTCCGCCAATTCGAACTTGCCGCTTGCACGCGCGATTGCTGCCTATCTCGAATTGCCGCTGACCGATGCCAGCGTGCGACGTTTTGCCGATGAAGAGATCTTTGTCGAAATTCATGAAAACGTGCGGGGCGAGGATGTCTTTATCATCCAGCCGACCAGCTTTCCGGCCAATGACAATCTGATGGAACTGCTGATCTGCATCGATGCGTGCCGCAGAGCCTCAGCCAAACGGATCACGGCGGTGGTGCCCTATTTCGGATATGCCCGCCAAGACCGTAAGCCGGGTCCGCGCACGCCGATATCGGCCAAATTGGTTGCCAATCTGGTGACGCAGGCCGGCGCTGACCGCGTGCTCGCCGTCGATCTGCATGCTGGGCAAATTCAGGGCTTTTTCGATATTCCGACCGACAATCTCTACGCAGCGCCGGTTATGGCCGCCGATATTCAGGCGCGCTACGGCGATCAAGAGCTGATGGTTGTCTCGCCCGATGTAGGCGGTGTTGTTCGTGCGCGCTCCCTGGCCAAACGGCTCGACAATGCGCCGCTCGCCATCGTCGATAAACGCCGCGACCGGCCTGGCGAATCGGAAGTCATGAATATCATTGGCGATGTGAAAGGGCGGCATTGCATCATGATCGATGACATTGTCGATTCCGGCGGAACATTGTGCAATGCGGCTGAGGCTTTGCTGGCAGATGGCGCAAAAAGTGTGGCCGCGTATATCTCCCACGGCGTGCTTTCGGGTGGTGCGGTTGCACGGATCAATGGCTCTGCGCTCAAAGAACTGGTGATCACCGACAGCATTTTGCCCACTGAAGCGACCCAGCAATCCGACAAAGTGCGGGTGCTAACCATTGCGCCTCTGATCGGTGAGGCCGTGCGCAGAATTGCGGATGAAAGCAGCGTCAGCAGTCTGTTTGATTAGAGTGCTTAGCTAGCTCACCTTTTCGGTTGCAGGGTCACTCGTCCTATCACCGCGCCAAGGGTGCGCAGCGCCGGGTGTGTGCCGCTCCAACTCTTCCAGCCGCCGCGCTTGGCGCTGCTCCAATGTGATCATCAAAAGCGGGCGAGGTTGAGCGCGAAACTTTTGCGGGGTCACGCCAAAGAATGCGGTGAAATCGCGGATCAGATGCGACTGATCAAAATAGCGCAGAATCATCTCCGCTTCTTCTTCTTCTTCCGCGACGCCGCACAATTGCGCCGCAAGATCAAGCGCGCGGGCCCTGCGCATGACCGTTCGCGGTGGAATACCAAAATCGCGCTTCACGATCCGCTGCAACTGGCGCAGCGAGATATTGTGGGTCTCGGCAAAGTCGGGCAGCAACTGTGTCGGATCCTCAAAAGCAGCCAGTTCAAACGCTGCGGATACCGGATCAGGCGGAGCGGGATCATGCCGCGCGATATAGCGCCGCACCACTTCCTCCATCGCAAGGTTCCATTGCTGCGGCGAATAGTCATCGCTGAAGACATCGCGGATATCGCTTGCCATCATGCCAAAGATATCCACCTGCTCTACCCGGTCGACAATGTCGCTGGCACTGCGTCCGGTCAGCGCATGAAACGCGCCTGCCCTTAGCCCAAAACCAGCCGACATGATATCGCCTGTGCAGCTCACCGGCATATATTTGGATTGCTGTCCGAATTGCAGCACTTCGTTTTCATACGTGCCGTGGCCATCGAGTGAGACAGCCGTCCATCGCCCGTTGAAGATATAGCGCGTATAAGCCAGATCGTTACAAATCCCGCAGGCGATCACGATGTCGGCGGCATTGGTGGCTTTCGCGGAGACGAGCCGCGCGACCCATGGGCTTAAATCATCAGCCGCGCTGCGGTTTTCCGACAGCGGCAGCCCTTCGCGCGACGTGCCCGACATGGGCGCGAGATTGCGCCGCCAAATATCGGCGTCTGAACCCTTGTTCAGCGTATTGTCAACGCGACCAGTTTTCACCCTTACCCCCAGCGCTAATCATGGTTTAGCGCTTTACTGTGCGGTGAGGCATAGCAAATTCACAATGTTCGCGGCTTGGACAGAACCGACTTTTTGCGCCCTTCTCGCTTGGCACGCTCAGACTAGCGCCGCTCTTTGATCTCAGCGAATGGTTCGCTAAGGATGCACGCTATGCCAAAATTAGAAGATGATATTCAGCTCGCTGCCCATCTCGCTGATGTTGCAGGCGCAGCGATCCGCCCCCTCTTCCGCGGGGACTGGTCCAGCGAACGCAAGGCCGACAAATCGCCAGTCACTGAGGCCGACCGCGCAGCAGAAGCCGCGATGCGCTCTATTCTGGAAAAAGAACGCCCCGATGATGGGATCATTGGCGAAGAGTATGGGACGCATAATGAAAGCGCCGAGCGGCAATGGGTGCTCGATCCGATTGATGGGACGATTAGCTTTATGGCAGGCCGCCCGATCTTTGGCTCGCTAATAGGCTTGATGAAATCGGGTTGGCCGGTGATGGGCGTGATCGATCAACCGATCGCAAGGGAGCGCTGGGTCGGTCAGATTGGCGGCCCCACCACATTCAATGGCAAGCCTGTCGAAGTGCGCAATTGTCCCGATTTGCGGATGGCTAGCCTCGCCACCTCTAGCCCGCATTATTTCGATGCAGAGCAAGCGGCTGCCTACATGTCATTGGCGGAGATTATCAGCGGCAATGAACGCCAAGGTGCGGTTGTTTATGGTGGAGATTGCTACAATTACGGGCTGCTCGCCAATGGCCACTTAGATGTGATCTGTGAGGCAGGGCTGGCGATCTATGATTACGTGGCGCTTGTGCCCGTGGTCGAGGGGGCCGGCGGTACTCTCAGCGATTGGCAAGGCAATCCAATCGATGCCGAAACGGC
>CAZAIG010000067.1:0-12556 GCA_964485135.1 uncultured Porphyrobacter sp.
GCCCTATTTGCGGCCTCGTTTTGCTAGCAAGCGCAGCCGCAATGCGTTCAATTTGATGAAACCTTCTGCGTCTTTCTGATCGTAAGCGCCCGCATCATCTTCAAACGTCACAACGTCTTCGGAATAAAGATTGTAGCTGACATCTGCTTTGCGTCCGACCACATTTGCGCTGCCTTTATAGAGCTTTAAACGGACATCGCCGGTGACACCGCGCTGGCTATGATCGATGGCTGCTTGCAGCATTTCACGCTCGGGCGCGAACCAAAAGCCGTTATAAATCAGCTCCGCATATTTCGGCATCAGCTCGTCTTTGAGATGCGCAGCGCCGCGATCCAGCGTCAATTGCTCGATCCCGCGATGCGCGCGCGCATAAATCTCACCGCCCGGTGTTTCATACATGCCGCGCGATTTCATCCCGACAAATCGGTTCTCGACCAGATCGAGCCGCCCGATACCGTGTTTGCGGCCCAAGTCATTCAGCGCTGTCAGCAGGGTCGCTGGCGACATGGCTTCGCCGTTCAATGCAACTCCGTCGCCATTTTCAAAAGCGATCTCGATATATTCGCCGTGTTCGGGCGCATCCTCTGGATTGACCGTGCGCGAATAGACATAGTCGGGCGTTTCTTCCCACGGATCCTCTAACACTTTGCCTTCGGACGATGTGTGGAGCAGGTTTGCGTCAGTGGAGAAGGGACTTTCGCCGCGCTTATCCTTTGGCACGTCAATCTGATGCGCCTCTGCCCATGCGATCAGCGCCGTACGCGATGTCAAATCCCATTCACGCCACGGAGCGATCACTTCGATATCGGGGTTGAGCGCATAGGCGGAAAGCTCAAAGCGAACCTGATCATTACCCTTGCCGGTAGCCCCATGCGCGATGGCATCCGCGCCAGTTTCCGCCGCAATCTCTACCAAACGTTTGGAGATAAGCGGGCGCGCAATCGAGGTGCCAAGCAGATAGTCGCCTTCATACCGGGCATTGGCGCGCATCATGGGGAAGATGAAGTCGCGGGTGAATTCCTCGCGCAGATCCTCGATAAAGATGTGCTTGTCAGGAATGCCCATAGCCCGCGCTTTGGTGCGCGCAGGTTCGATCTCTTCGCCTTGGCCAAGATCGGCAGTGAACGTCACCACTTCTAGCCCGCGCTCCACCTCAAGCCATTTCGCGATGACAGAAGTGTCCAGGCCGCCGGAATAGGCAAGGACGACTTTCTTAATATCAGGCATGGTCTAACGGGCTCCAAAACGCTGGGTTTATATTTCGATCGCGCGGCTAGCAGGGACAGCGGAAAGGAGCAAATGAATAGGGTCGATTGAGGGAGGCAAGAATGCCTTCACCCTTGCGAAGCTGGCATTGGCATCCAATATCTGCCCGATATTTGGAAGCGAAACGGGGTGGAGTTACCAATGTCACTGTGGAGCAAAACGCGCGAAATGGCCGAAATGGCTCCGCCGGAACGCAACCGCTGGGTCGATTTTCTGCGAGCTTTGTCAATCCTTGCTGTTGTCATCGGTCATTGGCTGGTCGCTGCCCCCTACATCGATAATGCAGGCGACATTCAAGGCGGGCATTTGCTCGGCATATTGCCGTGGTCGCAGTGGCTAACTTGGGGCTTCCAAGTCATGCCAATCTTCTTCCTTGTTGGCGGCTATTCCAACGGGGTCAGCTGGCGCGCGCAATTGCGCAAAGCGGAAGAGCAGGGCGGCGGCGAAAATGGTGGTCGCCCGCTCGGCCTTTATCGCGACTGGTTTGCCAGCCGTGTCCAACGCCTAATCAATCCAGTGTTTCCCGTCTTGTTATTGTGGGCGGTTCTCGCGCTGATCCTGACGCAGTTTGGGATCGAGCGGGACACGGTAAAGATGGCAACGCAATTGGCGCTGGTGCCGGTGTGGTTTCTGGCGGTTTATCTGCTGGTCACAGCGCTGACGCCGCTGTCGCTGAAAGCGTGGAATAGGTTCGGGTTTCGATCGTTTTTCCTGCTTGTTGCACTTGCGATTTTCACAGATCGGTTCTTTTTATTGGAAGCACAAAGCCCGATCCATTTCGCCAATTTCCTGTTTGTGTGGGTCGGTATTCATCAGCTGGGTTATGCGTGGCTGGACGGTGCGTTCAATGGAACAAAGCTACGGATCGCATGGTTCATCGCCAGCCTTGCCGGTTTGATCGCATTGACTGTGGGGCTGGAGCTTTACCCTATCGCGATGATCGGCGTTCCGGGCGCTGAAATGACCAATTCGATGCCGCCTACCGCTGCGCTGCTGGCGCTGGGAATGACGCAAACAGGGTTGGTGCTGGCGCTGGAGCCATGGGGCCGCAAAATGCTCGACAATCTTAGTTTCTGGACCGCAACCGTGCTGATGAACGGGATGATTATGACCGTTTATCTGTGGCATTTGACCGCCTTTGTCTTGGTTATGGTGGCCGCATGGTTTGCAGGTGGGATCGGGCTTGAGATGTTCCCCGGCACGGTTGATTGGTGGTGGACGCGGCCGATATGGTTTGTGCTCTACATTGCCGCGCTGCTGCCGATGATCGCGGTCTTTGCAAAGGCCGAGCGCAGCTTTGATCCCATCAGGGGCGGGCGCACCGTGCCAAAGGTGCGCATTGTCTTTGGTGTGCTTGCCATCTGCATCGGCTTGGCGATGACAGCAGCCATATCCATCGCTAGCCCTGAAGGGATTACGGGCGTTCGGCTGTGGGTGGTCGCACTGCCATTTGCAGGGGCCGCTCTGCTGGGCTTTGGGCCGATCTACAAAATGGTAAGCGGCAGCAAGTCCTAGCGGCTTACTCCGCCGCTTCTTTCACGTCGAACCGCCAATCGGGGATCTCACCGATAGAGCGCAGCCGTTCGCTTTCGTGATGGATATATTCGCGCGTCATTGGGATAGCGTCGCGGTTCTTCACATATTGGAGCTGCCAATTGACCATCGTGCCATTGCGGAATGATTGCTCAGCACCAGCGAGATAGAACAGCCACATGCGGTAGAAGGTCTCATCATACATTTCGGTAATTTCTTCGCGGTGCATGACGGTGCGTTTATACCATTCCTCCAGCGTGTAGGAGTAGTGGAAGCGCATCGCCTCCACATCCATCACTTGCCAGCCATAACGTTCTGACTGCGTGACAAGCTCCGACAGAGCGGGGATGTAGCCGCCGGGGAAAATGTATTTGCGCGTCCACGCATCGGTAAAGCCGGGCGGGCCAGCGCGTCCGCAGCAGTGCGATATCATCACGCCGTCTGGTTTGAGCAGCCGGTTGGTATGTTCAAAGAACTGCGGATAATGGATCGTGCCGACATGTTCGAGCAGGCCGACACTAGAGATGCGGTCGAACTGCCCCTGAACATCGCGGTAATCGCACAGCTCAAACTTAACCTTGTCAGCAACGCCCAAAGCCTCGGCGCGTTCGTTGGAGAACTTGATCTGATCGGGAGCCAGCGCGACGCCCAAAACTTCCACATCATACATCTGATGCAGATAGAGAGCGAAGCCGCCCCAGCCGCAGCCAATGTCGAGCACTTTCATCCCCGGTTTTAAGTGCAGTTTGGCGGCGAGATGCGCTTTCTTGTCCATCTGCGCCTGTTCAAGCGAGGTTTGGGCCGGGTCATCCTCGCGGTAATACGCCATGGTGTATTGGCGATCTTCATCAAGGAAACGCTCATACAGCTCGCGGGTCAAATTGTATGTGTGTTCGGCATTGGCACGCGCGCTGGTGCGCAGATTGATACCGTCCAGCTTCGCGCTCATCTTTTGGATGAAGCGGCTGAAACCGGATTGCGGTTTGAGCGATGCTTCGCCCAAACGTTTGGCATTCATCGTGACAAACAGGATCATATCACGCAGGTCGTGCGGCTCTTCGACGACCAGCCATTCCCACATGAATGCCTCGCCAGCGCCCATTTGCGGATAGCGTGCGATATGCTTGGCAGCTTTGGGATTGGTCAGCCGGATACGGATTGGACCGGCACGGCCGCCGATCTCTTCAGGATAGCTACCGGCATCGCTGCCATAAGTGTATTCTTTGCCGTCATAATCGGTGACGATCAATTGACCATGCTTGATAGCTTTGGTGAGAAATTTGTCGAGCAGCCACATATGCTGGTCAGTCCCCTTTGTCCCAATGTTGGTGACAGATTGCACGGCGCTGGCTAATCTTGTCAATCGTAAGAGGACAGAAATCATGGCCAACAGCAAATCCGCTGCGAAGACCGTTCCGACGGCTCAGTCGGTGGAGGAGTTTATCGACAATGTTGAGCCGGTCGCTAAGCGCGAAGACGCGAAGGTTCTCGATGCGCTCTTTCGCAAGGTGACGGGCGAGGAGCCTGCAATGTGGGGCCCGACGATTATCGGTTATGGCTCCTATGATTACACCTATGACAGCGGGCATTCGGGCACCTCGTCACGGTCGGGTTTTAGCCCGCGCAAAGCCAAGCATTCGCTCTATCTGATGGGATGTTATTGCGATGCAGAGACTGAGAAACGCACGGTTGAACAACTAACGCGGCTAGGCAAGCATTCGCGCGGCAAGAGCTGCCTCTATATCAACAAGCTGGCCGATGTTGATCTGGATGTGCTGGAAGAGATGATCGCTGACAATTGGGCAACGATGAACCGGATTTATCCGCCTGCGTGATCGCGTAATTAAATCCCCGCATACCATTGATAACCGTGGTGATCTTCCCAATAGCCGCCTTTGCCTAGGCCCACTTCATCAAGGCTAGCGACCGCTTGGATGCCGGTCAAAAACTTGGCGTGTTTGTAGCCCAATTGCCGTTCGATCCGCATTCGCAAAGGCGCCCCGTTTTTCTGCGGGATCGCCTCGCCATTGAGCATATGGGCGATGATCGTTTGCGGGTGATAGGCATCGACCATATCAACGCTTTCGTAATAGGGGCCTTGGCGAAAACTGTCAGCGCAGCGAAAGATGATAAAGTTCGCGCCCTCCTGAACCTTCGCCGCATCAAGCACATGGCCAAGCTGAGGTCCGGTCCATTCGCCAATCGCGCTCCACCCCTCCACGCAGTCATGGCGGGTGATTTGGGTGCGCTGGGGAAGGGCGCGGATGTCGTCCATCGATAGCGTCATGGGATTATCGACCAGCCCGCTGATTGTCAGCTGCCATCCGGGAAAGCCAGCGGCGAGGTCCGCTTGATAGGCCTCTTCTGAAATGCGGATGGTGCCATTGCCGCGAAAATCGGGCGAGATGTCCGCTTTGTCATATTCGCGGGCGAGGGCTTGGCGGCTGGCCAGCTTTCTATGCGCGCCGCGGTGCCACCCTTCTGCTGCTTTGGCTAAAGTGCGGCCTGCCGGGCTGTCGGCGACTTTGGAGCACGCGCCTGTGGCCAAGGCAGCGATTCCGGCCAGCGCGGTGCGGCGGTTAAAAGCGCTCATGCTTTTCCTCCCACAATCATGTCTTTCATCTGCTTTATCGGGCCCGTCAGCAGCACCAGCAAAAGATGCACGATAAAGAACGCAAGCAGGGCAAAGGCTGTGATGAAATGCACGGAGCGAGCGCTTTGTCGTCCTCCGAATATGTCGACAAGCCACGGCGCTGCTGGTTCAAATCCCGGGCTGATAGCTAGGCCAGTAAAGATCATCAGCGGCAGCATTATGCCAAGCACTAGGCCATAGGCGAGCTTTTGAAGGAAGTTGTACTTACCCGCAGCCGGATCGTGGGCGAATTTGAGCTTTGCATGGCTCACAATATCGCGCCAGATCGCGGCAGGCTTCCAATCAGCTTTGCTAGTGGTGATATCGGCTACGAAATGACGGTTCATCAGCATCGCAATCCACATAAACAATAGCGCGAGCGCAAAGGGCCAAGCTGCAAGCGAATGCCAATCGCGTGCCTCGGCCAGATCATAGCGTCCCGGGATCGTTGCCCATTCAGGAAAGCGAATGACGTGCAGCCACGCTTCTTCCGGCATGGACCCAGCTTTGCCCCAATAAAGATAACGGTGTGCATTGGAGATGTTGAGGCCAGACATAAACAAGATGATCAAGCAGATCGCATTGATCCAATGCCAAATGCGGGTGGAAAGCGCATGGCGTTTTAACTGCTTGTGCGTGTGAGTAGCCGTATCTGTCTGGCCCGTCATGATTGCTGTGCCTGCTCGCGCGCCATGTAGATTACATCGCGCGGCTGATCGAGTAGATGCTGCCCGCTATCGACGAAGATGGTTTCTCCGCTCCGTAAGGGACCCTCGGCAAGGAACAGCGCGGTCTGTGCAATCTCATCGGCACTTGTCTTACGTTTAAGAGGGTTTAGCCGGTGCGAGATTTCGGTCTCTTCCTCGCTCTGGTCATGGCTGGCTAGGATCGCTCCAGGTGCCAGCCCATACACGCGGTCGGTTTCGCGGCTTGCCCCTTTTGCGAGCATTTTAATCGTCGCGTCCAGCGCATGTTTGCTCATCGTATAGCTGAAGAAATCGGGGTTGGAGTTTTCCAGCTTTTGATCAGTCACTTGAATGACGCGGCGCGTTTCCGCAGCGCGCGAGGCTTTGAAAAACGTTTGCGCCATTAGGGCAGGGGTCACAGCGTTTATCTGCATCGCCTTGTTATTCGTGCACGGATCAAGATCGGTTACGCCGTCATATTCAAAGACGGATGCCGAGTTGATGAGGCAACGAAAATCCTCGTGCTTGCCCGCTATGCCTTCGATCATTTGCACGGCAGCATCGCTATCGGCCAGGTCACATTGGATCGCTTCTGCGCTGGGCAAGTCTTGCGCTAAAGCCTCCGCCTCTTTTGCTGAGCCTCCATAGTGGATGACGACATGCCAGCCTGCGCTTGCGAACATGCGCGCTATGGCTGCGCCAACACGCTTAGCAGCACCAGTGATAAGAACGGTCTTGGTCATGCGCGCAGGCTAGGGCAGCGGCGCAAGTGCTGCAATCCTCTCTAAAATTGCAAGGAAGTTAGCCTTTCTAGCCAGAGGCTTGGTCAAGCGCTTCTTGCACCTTGCTGCGCCACAAAGCGCATAGCTTCTCGAGGCCCGCAATTTCGCGTAATTCATCAAGACTGGCTTGGTGCTTTTTGTCATAGAGCTTGGCAAATAGCCGCGCGACGCTCCAGTCCTCATGTCCTATTGCAACGCGTTCCAATGTGTCGCCAGCTTTTGCGCTGCCTTCTTCAAGCACGCGGTAGTACCAGCCGCAATTGTGTTGCTGTTGCATGATGGTTTTCACCATGCCTTTGCGATCAAAGCGGTGCTCAATCTTCCAACAGGGTTGGCGCGGCTGACTTACCTCTAGCAAGACACTGCCAAGCCGGAATTGATCGCCAATGTGAACGTCGCTTTCGGTGATGCCGCCGGCAACCAGATTTTCGCCAAAAGCTGGCGTTGTCTTGAGCAATTCATGCCCGCCCAGATGATCATTCCACCACGCATAGTGATCATACGGGTAGTGATGCACTGCCATGTCTGGCCCGCCGTGATGGACCGGATCGGCTTGTTCGTCCCCTTCGATGCCAAGCGCGCGGAACTGAGCGGGCCCATCGACAGCCGCCTTTGCAATGGCGCTTTTCTCATCGTCCCTGAAGCTGACCGCCTTGCCTATACAGATGGCTTTGACCTCAGCTTTGATTGTGGCTTTCATCATGTCGCTTCTGCTGCTTCTCTGTCTCTTTGAGCGCGGCTTTTCTTTTCAGCGGCGGTTTTGAGCTGACCGCAGGCTGCATCAATATCGCGGCCCCTTGGCGTGCGCACTGGCGCGCTGATCCCGCCTGCAAAGACGATGCTGGAAAAGCTCTTAATCCGCTCAGGCGTCGAGCATTCATAGGCGCTGCCGGGCCATGGATTGAACGGGATCAGATTGACCTTGGCCGGAAGGTCATATTCCTTCAGCAAACGGACGAGTTCATGCGCGTCTTCATCGCTATCGTTCTTATCCTTCAGCATGACATATTCAAATGTGATCCGCCGCGCGTTCGAGGCACCCGGATAATCCGCGCAGGCTGCAAGCAATTCTTCCAGCCCATATTTTCGGTTGATCGGGACAATTTCATCGCGCGTCTGTTTGCTCACTGCATGCAGGGATACGGCAAGATTGACGCCGATTTCCTCGCCGCAGCGCTCCATCATTGGCACAACGCCGCTGGTAGACAGCGTGATCCTCCGCTTTGACAGGGCGAGGCCGTGGCCATCCATCACCAATTTTAGCGCATCACGCACATTGTCGAAATTATAGAGCGGCTCGCCCATGCCCATCATCACGATATTGGTGAGCAGACGTCCATCCGCGCGGTATTCATCGGCGTTTTCCTGATCCTCTGCCGCATCGGCAAAGTCCATCTTACCCTTTGGCCATTCGCCCAAATCATCGCGGGCAAGCATGACTTGTCCAACGATCTCGCCCGGCGTCAAATTGCGCACCAGACGCATGGTGCCCGTGTGGCAGAATGTGCAGTTAAGCGTGCATCCCACCTGGCTGGATACGCATAATGTGCCGCGCGTCGCATCGGGGATAAAGACCATTTCGAAATCGTGGCCATCATCTGTTTGCAGGAGCCATTTACGCGTGCCGTCGGTTGAGACTTGCGATTCCACGACATTGGGCCGGCCCAGCACAAAGCGTTCTTCCAGCCAAGGCCGCATTGTCTTGGAAATGTCGGTCATTGCATCAAAGCGGGTTGCGCCGCGATGATAAAGCCAGTGATAGATTTGCTTGGAGCGCAGCTTTGCCTGCTTGGCCTCTAACCCTGCCTCTTCCAAAAGCGTGCGAATGCTTGCCGGCGGAAGGCCGATCAAATCCACACGTCCATCGGCGCGCGGGGTGATATCGCGCGAGGTCGTGACCGGATCATTGTGTCCGGCAATAGGCATAAGGGGTGTGTCAGGCATTGTGCTTACGGCCTATAGAGATGGATTACGCCTGCGCAAACCCGTGTCATCGGCCTGCGTTGTTGGGGACAGTTGGGACACTGTCTAAAGTAAAAAACACACTCCTGCCCTTTGTGCCCCGCAAAACGGAAAAATCTCGGCGATTGAGCGAGCATGGTGCAGTCATTTGCGCATGGTCGCAAAAACTATGTGAGTAGGAAAGTCCCGCCCATTCAGCCTTTACGAATTCGCGCAGCCTAGCGTCGCGGCATCCATGGCGGTTGCAGCGCCTTTCAGGGCATAGGTGTTAGAGAAACGGCGCCCTTTATTGTCGGTTGCTTTTACCACCATCTCGCGCGCGGATCGCATCGCAGCAACAATTTGCGCATCCATGCTCTTGTTCTTGGCCCAGGCATCGCCGCCGCCGCCGACAAGAGTAAAGCTCTTATCGCCCAAAGTCAGCGTGATTGGCTTTCCGCTGCGCAAATTGCGGCTTACGCGAAAGTGGACTTGCCCGCGAATATTGCGATCCGGCCAAGTGCCAATGGTGGCAAAAGGATCAAAGTCGCGCTGGCGGCTGCTGGGCGCTGCCTTTGCAATGGCATAGCAGCGCGGGACAGACGCATCGCGAAACGCGGCCCAATCGGAGTAAATGCCCAGATGATCCTTCGCCAGCACCGGCGTAGCGCCGATGGCAGCGGCCGCACCGGTGATAGCTAGGAACAAAGGCGCGCGTGTGGCCATACTGCGCTGCTTACCTTAAGAAATTGCCCGCTGTGCGCGGGGCGCCAAAACGCACATTCTCTGGGTAAAGCTGTTCATAGACAGCAGCATTTTCGATTACTCGGCCGACATAGTTTTTGGTTTCATAGATTGGAATTTTCTCAATCCAAGTGACCCAATCAATGCCGCCCCTGCGCGGGTCGCCATTGCGGCGCAGCCATTTGTTCACATTGCCCGGACCAGCATTATAAGCAGCGATAGCAAGCGGATATGAACCGCCGTAATAATCCATCATCCGCGCGAAATATCCATCACCCAAGCGGATGTTATAGGATGGGTCGCTGATCAGGCTAGCGCGCATATAGCTCATGCCGAACTTGCCTGCTTGCTCGCGCGCAGTGCCGGGCATCAATTGCATCAGCCCGCGGGCTCCTGCGTGGCTGATCGCATTTTGCGCAAATTGGCTTTCTTGCCGGGCGATGGCGTGCACCATCGTCCAATTGGTTCCCGCCGGCGTCTGTAAAGTTGGGTGGCCAATGGCGGTAAAGCCGCCAAACCCGTGCGCTTGTGCTGCATCAGACAGGTTGACCGCTAGATCACGGCGACCGGTTTGCAAGGCAAGGTCAGCGACCATTAGATGTTCGCCCAAAGTCTCTGCGTCATTGGCAATCGCTTTGTAGAATTGGATACCCACTTTCCACGGGGCACCGCGCGCAACCTGGCGAACAGCCTTAGTAATGGGGCGCGCATCAAATGCGGCGCGCTCTTCAGGAGAGATCGCCGTCGTTGCTCGGTCGTTTAGCGCCGGTACGGGGCGGCCGAGTTTTTCAAGCGCGAGCATGCCGTAAAAACGATCAGGATAGGTTGCTGCCATTTCCCAATATTGCTGAGCCTGCTGCAAATCGCCGGAACGCTGGCTGGCAAGGCCCGCCCAATAGAAACCTTTTGACCGGGTCTGCGGCGTGCGCGCTGCTGCGCCATAGCGATAGAACAGCGGAGCCGCTGTGCGCCCATCACCCAAGTTCCACAGCGCTTTCGTTCCGCCCAGCCACATCAGCGATGTGTAATCATCGCGCAGCTTAAACGCGCCTTTGCTCACATCGTAATTGGCAGGGAACAGATCATCGACAGAGCCAGCAATTTGCGCTGCTTGGCGCGAGCCTCCACCTTTGGCGACGCGCAGCATTTCCGACACCATAGTCGTCGCATCATGCGGCAGGCTGTTGAAACGCGGGCGAGTGGCGAGCAGATTGACCGCACGGCCCATCTGCCTGCTCAACCGGTAATAGCGCGCTAGGTTATAGACATAGCCCGGATCGCTGAGCGCTCCGCCGGGCACTGGCAGGCCCGCTGCACTTGGCGTTGATCCGCGCAGCAAAGCCAGCCGCGCCATATGCAAATCGCGCGCGCCCATCGGCACATTAACCGCTTGCCGCGAAGCGCCCGCTGAATTGCGCTGCCAAAGCAATGCATCCATCCGCGCCGCATGATCATTGGCTGTAAAGGTCGAGCCATAAAGCCCTTGCAAATACGCCTCTGTAGAGCTGCTCATGGATCCGCCGCGCCATGCCTCGCGCGCCATTTCGGCAGCTTCTGGGCGGCCAACCGACGACAAAGCAAGGGCATAGCGCGCTTTGCCGCCATTGGTAACGGGCGGCATGCGGTCGAAATAGGCAACCAAAGTATCGGCGCTGGGCGAGCTGCGATCCAATGCATTTTCGGCGCGAGTCCTCAACAAACTTTCGCGCGGGAAATCGGGATAGGTCAGAACAAAACCCGCATAAGCATCGAAGCTATAATCGCGGCTCTTTGTTAATTGCTCCCACCGCGAAATAGCCTGCGCCATGCCGCTGGGCTGCTGCGCCACCAGATTGCTGCGCGCTTGGTCCCATCTTTGCGCATCTTGCGCTGTGCAGGGGCCTGAAACCAGACTGGCTGAAAGGGCAAAACCCATGGCCAATGCAGACACCGTACGGCGAGCGGGTTTGAATGTGGCTGAGTTCATGAGGGGGTTTTTCATTGAAAGCATGCTGGACATGGTAGTGTTCGGTTCCTTATCAGGCGCTGAACTGATTGCACGCCCCTACCTTTTAAAGAGTTGTTTGACCACATTCTCTTGGGGCCAAATAAGGCTTATCTACAATGTTTAATGGTTCCATTCCGGCTCTAGTGACTCCTTTTCGCGATGGATCGCTCGATGAGGCTGCATTTCGCAAGCTTGTTGACTGGCAGATCGAGCAGGGCAGCGCCGCGCTGGTACCTTGCGGCACCACTGGCGAGGCATCGACGCTTTCTAATGCTGAGCATCACCGTGTGGTCGAAATCTGCATTGAACAAGCCGCGGGCCGCGTGCCGATTATTGCCGGGTGCGGTTCCAATGATACGCAGAACGCTTTGCTACATATGAACTTTTCCAAGAAAGCCGGTGCAGCTGCGGGGCTTTGCGTTGCACCCTATTATAATCGCCCAAGCCAAGCGGGGCTCATCGCGCATTTCAGTTTTTTGGCAGAAAATTGTGATCTGCCGATTGTGCTTTACAACGTGCCGGGGCGCACGGTGACCGATATTGCACCCGAGACAACCATCGCTTTGGCGAATAAATTCCCCGAACAAATTATCGCCATTAAGGACGCTAGCGAAGATCTCTCTCGCGTCGCCGATCACCGCATGGGCATATCGAAAGAGTTCTGCCAATTGTCGGGCAATGATGAGCTTGCGCTGCCGTTTAACGCGGCGGGAGGTAAGGGATGTATCTCGGTCACTGCTAACGTTGCGCCGGCCCTATGCGCTGAATTCCAAGCGGCGTGCGCTGCCAATGATCTGGTTGAAGCGCGGCGGCTGAATGATCTGCTGTACCCGCTCCATTACGCGATGTTCTCCGATAGCTCGCCCGGGCCGGTGAAATATGCGCTAAGCCGGGTGCAGGATTGGATTGAGCCGAGCGTTCGCCTTCCTTTGTGCGAACCAAGCGAAGCCTCACGCAAGGCCGTGGATGCCGCGCTTAAACATGC
>CAZAIG010000068.1:0-12480 GCA_964485135.1 uncultured Porphyrobacter sp.
CTCTCCTACCTGTTCTTTGCCGAGGGGGATGGCGATGTTTTAACCGCAGGGCAAGGGCTGGCGCGTTGCGGCGGACTGCGCTTTTGTTAGGCCTAGGGGGTGACGGATGACACGCCAGCCCCTTTGCATATTGCCATTTTCGGCCTCGGCTATGTCGGCACGGCTGCAGCAGCATGCATCGCGAGCGGGGGGCACAGCGTGCTGGGCGTCGATCTGAATGCGGACAAGGTGGAAGCGATCAATGCGGGCCGCTCGCCTGTGTTTGAACCAGGACTGGAAGCGCGTATTGCTAAGGCAAGAGAGGCGGGAAGGCTTCGCGCAGTCACTCAGCCATCAGCGGCTAAGCTGCGCGACGAACTCAGCACCTGCGACATCGCGCTGGTTTGCGTGGGCACACCCAGCGGCACAGATGGAGCGCATGATATGCGTGCTGTGGCAGGCGTCACGCGCTCGATTGCTGCTGCGATTGATCGTGAGCGTTCCAAGCCGCTTACTCTTGTCTACAGGTCAACCATGCGGCCCGGCACATGCACAAATTTGATCTGGCCGCTGATCGAGGCGGAATTGGGCAAGAACGCCAGCCGCGCGGTTGAGCTGGTCTATAACCCCGAATTTCTGCGCGAAGGCAGCGCGATTGCCGATTACTTCGCTCCGCCCAAAGTGGTGATCGGCACGCGTTCAGGCGAGCCATCGGCGAATATGGATGCGCTATATGCTGACATAGATGCGCCTAGGTTCCAGACGCCTTTTCCCGAAGCTGAGCTGACCAAATTCATCGACAATTCGTGGCATGCGCTCAAAGTCGCCTTTGCTAATGAAGTGGGGCGGATTTGTGAGCTTCAGGAGATTTCGGCGGCCACAGTGCACGACATTTTCGTATCCGACACCAAGCTCAATATCAGCCCTACTTACCTGCGTCCGGGCAATGCATTTGGCGGATCGTGCCTGCCCAAAGATGTGCGCGCTCTGCAAAATCTTGCGAGTGACAACGGGGCCGCGACGCATGTGATCGATGCGCTGATCCGCAGCAATGAAGCGCATAAGCATCACCAGTTTCTGACCGCTACAGCAGGCCTCGAAGCAGGCGCAAAAGTGCTGCTGGTGGGCATCGCGTTTAAGCCTGAAACCGATGATCTGCGCGAAAGCCCTGCGGTGGATATGGCGCGCAAGCTGCTTGATGCAGGGTATGATCTGGACGTGTTCGATCCGCAGATTGATCCTGCCGCGCTGACGGGCCAAAATCTGGGCTATGCGCATGCGTTTCTACCTAGGATCGATGATCTTTTGGTCGATCGAGGCACGGCTGAGACACGCGACTATGCAGCGGTTATTGCCACCAACCGCCTGATTGATAGTCTGAAGCTAGACCATGCCCGCGTCATCGATATCAGCGCGATAGCATGAGCGCGGCAGAGGGCATCCCCGAAAAGCTTCCCGGCCAGCCGCTCGCGGGCAAATCCGTCCTCATTATCGTTGAAAACCTGCCGCTGCCGTTTGATCGGCGCGTTTGGCAAGAGGCCCGCACGCTTAAGGCAGCCGGCGCGCATGTTGCCATCATCTGCCCCAAGGGCAAGGGGTATGAAGCTAGCCGCGAAACGCTGAGCGGTATCCACATTTACCGCCATGCTTTGCCATTGGAAGCGAGCAGCGCATTGGGCTTTGCATTGGAATATAGCGCGGCATTCTTTTGGCAAAGCTGGCTCGCATGGCGCATTTTCCTGCGCCGCCGGTTCGATGTGATCCATGGCTGCAACCCGCCCGATCTGATCTTTCTGGTTGCTTGGCCGTTTAAGCTGCTCGGCGTGCGCTATATCTTTGACCATCACGATATCAATCCCGAGCTTTACGAGGCAAAATTTGGCAAACGCGGTTTTTTCTGGCGGCTGATGGGGTGGCTAGAAAAACTGACGTTCTGCGCCGCTGATGTGTCGATTGCGACCAATGAAAGCTACCGCGAAATTGCGATTCTGCGAGGGCATATGCCGCCGCCTTCAGTCCATGTGGTGCGCTCTGGCCCCGACCTTTCGCGGATTATCGAAGTCCCGCCCGAGCCGAAATGGAGAAACGGGCGCAAGCATCTGGTCGGTTATGTCGGGGTGATGGGCGAGCAGGAAGGGATCGACTTACTGATCGACGCTGCGGATCACCTTGTGCGCGCGATGCAGCGCGAAGATATTCAGTTCTGCCTTGTCGGCGGCGGGCCAAGCCTTTCCGCACTCAAAGCGATGGCAGCGCAGCGCGGCCTATGCCAACATATAACCTTCACCGGGCGCGCTAGCGATGAGGTACTTTTCGAAGTCCTCTCTACCATGGATATTGGCATTAATCCTGACCGCGTAAACGCGATGAATGACAAATCCACCATGAACAAGATCATGGAATATATGGCGATGGGAAAGCCGATTGTGCAATTCGATGTGAGAGAGGGGCGCTTTTCCGCGCAAGACGCCTCGCTCTATGCAAAGCCCAATGATCCGGTGGATATGGCGCAAAAGATTGCGGAGCTTGTCGATGACCCTGAACGGCGCGCAGCGATGGGCGCATTGGGCCGCAAACGCGTATCCGAGGTGCTAGGGTGGCAGCATCAGATCGCGCCTCTGATTAATGCTTACAAGCAAGCACTGGGCATCGATTAGATCAGGCGGGAAGCGGTTACAAAACTGTAAAGCCCTACAGTAATCAAAACAAGTGTGAGAGTATTCACATCGGGATCATTTGGGGAGAATCGGCGATTCTTTTCCTTGGACGCACTTTTACTATGCAGGCCTGCGCTGGCCTGACAGCATCGGCTTTGCTGCTTGCGGGATGCACAGCGCGCGCGCCTCTGCCTTTAGGTAAGGCCGCTACCGCTCCTGTGGCCGCGCTGGGCCAAGCGCAATATACCAGCACTCTGCCTGCGCAATATGCTTTGCGGCCCAGCGACGTGATCGGCGTCAACGTGTTTCGTGAAACCGGCCTTTCGGTGCAAAGCGTGGCGATCGGAGCTGATGGCTTTGTCTCGTTGCCGCTGATCGGACCGGTTTCAGCGCAAGGCTTAACGACGCGCGATTTGGAAGAGTTAGTGGCTCAGCGTCTGCGCCAAGCCAAAATCAAAAACCCTGCTGTTAACGTCAATATTGGAGAATACACATCGCACCGCGTGACGGTAGAGGGCGCCGTGCAGCAGCCCGGCGTCTATAGCTTTCAGCCGGGCGACCGCCTTTCCAGCGCCATCGCACTTGCCAAAGGTAACACACGCACAGCAAACCTGTCGGATATAGCGGTGTTCCGCGCGTTCGATGGCGAAATGGCTATCGCTCGATTTGACTATAGGCAGATCCGGCAAGGCACGATGATGGACCCGATTATCAACCCCGGCGACAGGGTGGTGGTGGGCACATCGGGCCTGTCGCAAGCATGGCAAGATGTATTGAAAGTCTTGCCCGCTGCAGGCCTGTTTGCGGCAGCTTTTCGGTAGCGCGCGCATGAACATCATCCAACCTTCCCCATCACAGCAGCATGGCGGGGCGCTCAATCTGATTGACCGCTATGTCGCGAGTGATCTGAACGGCGCTGGCTATGGCGCGCGCAACAGAGGACCCGGCCAAGTCACCGCGATGCGCGCTGCGCTTTACCGGCAAAGATGGACCATCATCCTCAGTATCGCTCTGACACTGCTGGCAGCGGGTCTCTACACCATGCTGCAAGCGCCGATTTACCGCGCTGAGGCAAGCCTGCGCATCGATCCGCAGGGCAGCAATATTCTAGAAGGGCAGGATCTCTCACCAGCAGTGCATGTCAATGAATACCGGCAATATCTGGCGACACTTGGCACTGTTGTGGGCAGCCGGAAAATGGCCGAAACAGTCGCGGCCAATCTGAAACTGGGCGAAAATCCTGCGTTCTTGCCTAAGGGGATTGAAGCATCGCGGCCCGCTGGCCTTTCCGACGCTGGCTGGCAAATCCGCAAGCGCAATATGGCTGCTGCGACCCTACAAAACCGTGTGGACGTGGACATTCCGATTGAAACGCGGGTCATGACGATCAGTTACCGCTCCGCCCAGCCGCAAATGGCGGCGCAATTGGCTAATGGCTTTGCCGAGGCTTTTCTGGCCGAGGATGCGCGCCGCAGCCTCGATACCAATACTTACGCGCTCGACTATTTGACGGAGCAAATCGCTGACATTCGCGGGCAATTGCAGGCAGCAGAGCTGGCCTCCAATGCCTATGCCCGCAAAAACAGGCTGGTGGGCGGAGCAGCAATTGTGGACCCCGTTTCAGGCAAAACCGCGCGCCAGACCACGATCAGCGCGCAGACATTGGCCAGCGTCAACGCCGCTTATACCGATGCGCGCGCCAGCCGGATTGAGGCCGAGCAGCGCTGGCGCTCTATTGCTAATCTACCCGCCGCTCAACTACCGCAAGTGCACCGCAATCCCACCATCCAAACCCTTCTTACTGACAAGACAAAGGCACAGGCGGAACTTGCCGATCTGCGCGAACGGTATGAAGATGGCTATCCCGCAATCCAAGAATTGCGCGCGCGGATCGGGGCGCTCAGCCGTCAAATTGTAAAAAGCACGGCGGACATTAAGGCCTCTTTGCGCAATGATTACCGGATCGCGCGGCAGCAAGAAAACGCTCTTAAAGCAGAGCTTGGCCGCGTCTCTGACAGCAATCAAACCGAGCAGGATTTGCAAGTACGTCACGGGCTGCTCGAACGCGATGCGGCGGCTTTGGAAGACCAGCTCACCGCTCTGCTAGCGCGCTACAATGCGCTATCCTCAGCGGCCAATCTGCGGGCGGGATCGATCACCTTGCTCGATGCTGCTGTCATTCCAATCGCGCCGATATCGCCCGATCTTACGCGCAATCTCCTCATTGGCCTAATTGCGGGATTTGGCCTGGCGATTATGCTCAGCGTGCTGAGAGAGGCTCTGGATGATGGGCTGCGTTCAGCTAGCGATTTGGAGCGTGGGCTTGGCCTTAGCCTGCTCGGACAGACGCCGTTCGCAAAGCCGCGCAATCTGCATGATGAAAGCAGCAAGCAATTTCGTGCTGTAGCCGAAGCCTACGCTGCGATCTGTTCATCGATAGATTACGCCATACCGCGTGATCAAAACGTGCTGCAATTGACAAGCAGCCAGCCATCAGAAGGCAAAAGCACCAGCGCGCTCATGATCGCTAAGCATCTGGCGCGGGCGGGCCAGAAAATTCTGCTGGTCGATGCCGATTTGCGCCGTCCGTCGCTGCACACATTGATGAGACAACCCGAACCAGAAATAGGCCTGTTGGAAATTCTGAACGGCCACGCAGACCTGCCTGATGCGTTTTTGTCTATCGCTATAGAGGGCCTAGACGTGATCGGCGTCAGCCCAACACCATCCAATCCCTCTGAGCTGCTATCATCGCACAAGATGGCTGACTTCATCACGAAGCAGCGCGGCCATTATGACCGGATCATTCTTGATAGCTCACCAGTGATGGGCATTGCCGATGCGCCGCTGATTGCAGGCCATGTTGACGCGACAATCTTCGTGGCGGAGGCAGGGCGCATCAATAGCGGTCAAGCCGAAGCTGCCGTACGCCGTCTGCGCGGTGCTGGCGCGAACATCGTGGGCGCGATTTTGACCAAGTTTAGGGCGCGTGAGGCGGGGCAGAATTACGCCGCGCCCTATAGTCACTACACCTATGCGGGGCAGGAGTGATTGGAAGCTAGCAGACGCCCCATTATCCTCCATATTTCAGGCGATTTTCCTGATCCCATCGAGCCTACAAAAACGCCTGTGGTCGAGCGGATCATTGAGCTGACAAGAGCCCGGTTTGATCATCATGTGATATCGATCAACCGGCGTTCGCCCGGCATTATACGGTTGGCTAGACTCGGTATTGTGACAGGCCAGCGGACCTTTGAGAACGGTACAGCCGTCCAATATACGGCCCCGCCAAAAGGATTGTTGCATCATACCTGCCTAACCGCATTGGGCGATTGGGTCGCGCGCCATTGGACCGAGCGAAACGGCATTACCACAAGACCTGAGCTGATCATCGGGCACAAGCTGTCTATCGAAGGGATAGCGGCCAGCCGCGCGGCCTCTTTGCTCGGGTCGCCTTTCGCCATCACCCTGCAAGGCAATACGGACCTAAAGATTCTGAAAGCGCGGCCCGATTTGCGCGGCCGTTTTGCCAAGATTTACCACGGGGCTGAGATGGTCTTCTCCCTCGCGCCATGGACCCCCCGCAACGTTGATCGGATTTTGGGGCCGCGCGACAGGCCAACAGCCACCCTGCCCTGCGCTACCGATCTTGATCAGATTCTGCCGCCCAAGACGGGCGGGAGAGGCCTGGTCAGCCTGTTCTATCTGGCCAATCACAAGTCCAAGAATTTACATAAGTTGGCACAGGCCATGCAAAAACTGGCGCGCGAAGGCGATAAAACACAGCTCGCGATTTGGGGCGGCGGCACGCCCGCTGATTTCGCTGCTTGCGAACACACAATCGGGGGCGCTGCGAACGTCCGCCTAGCCGGCGCGCCGCTTCGCAAAGACATTCCCGCCCTGCTCAACAACTCTATCGGGTTTGTGATGCCTTCTGTCGCGGAGAGCTTTGGATTGGTCTTTATCGAGGCTCTGTTCGCAGGCCTTCCGATCATTTACCCGCGCGGCAGGGCGGTAGACGGGTATTTTGACGATATGCCGTTCGCCATTCCAGTCGATCCAAAGAGTGTCGGCGATATATCGCGGGCGGTCATGCATCTGCAACGCAATGAGGCCGAACTCAAGGCGCAGCTCGCCGATTGGCAGACCTCTGATCATGCTCGCCAGTTCACGCGCGCCGCAATTGCACAGAAGTTTGCAGACGGGCTGACTGCTGCGCTGCCTAAGCGAGATTAGCGCCCGCGCCCCTATTCAACCTGCTCGCGCGCCGGGCCATCGCGCCATTCATCGCGCCGCGCCCATGCCTCTCCCCAATGCCGCGCAGGCTCTGCATATCGGTCATTCAACCGCGCAGCGATCCCATAGGCAAAGGCGCGCCACTGCGCCCACCTGCGCATCATGAACCGGCCGTATCCGCGCCACCGCGGCGAAAAATGCCGATCGATCAGGCCAATGCGCCCGCCCAAGACATAGATGATTTTCTGCGAAAGCATGGTGCTGCTTTGCCCGCCATAATGGATGATCTGTGCCGTGGGCGTGATCGCCGGATCAGCGCCCAACGCCCGCGCGCGGTGGCACAAATCCGCTTCTTCGCCATACATGAAAAACGCTGGATCAAACCCGCCCAGCTCGTCCCAAAACTCTCTTTCAATCAGGAAGAACGCGCCTTGAACAATATCAACTTCGCGCTCGCTATCGCGCTGCCAGCCGCCGTAGCATTCTGGATTGAGCCATTCGGAATTGGGGAAAGCTGCCGCGATCCCGCTGCTCATGCACAAAAGGCTCCACGGGGTGATCCTGCCCCAGGCCGATGTGGGGTTGAGCGAGCCATCGGCAAAGAGAGTGCGCCCGCCCCAAATCTTTGCCTGTGGCCGCGCTTGCGCAAATCGAACAAGCGCATCGATCGCACCGTTTTGCACGACTGTGTCACTATTGAGCAGCAGCACATAGCGCCCGCGCGCCTTTGCAACGGAGATATTGGTCGCATGGGCAAAGCCGTGATTGCGGTGTTCAGCCATCAACGTGGCTTGCGGAAATTCCCGCGCAATCGCCTGCGCCGATCCATCGCTCGATGCATTATCGACGACAATCACTTCGAATTCGGTTTCGCGGGTCTCTGCATAGACAGAGCGCAAACACTCCAGCGTCAATTCGCGCGTGTTCCAATTGACGATCATGATCGAGACGAGGGGCTGCCTCACATCAATCCTTGCCCAAGTTCCCGCTTGGCAGTGACGCAGCCGCCGGGTCATTCGCGCGCGCGACTCGTTCGGCTTCATCGGCACTGGCAAAGCGGCCAAAGCGGCCAACCTCGATATCGGATCGGATCACTTTGGCCGGGTTTCCTGCCACGACTGAACGAGGCGGCACATCCTTTGTCACAACGCTGCCTGCGCCCACCACGCAATTGTCGTCAATGCGCACGCCCGGCAGGATAATGCTCTCTCCGCCGATGAAGCAATTTTCGCCGATGTGTGTGTGGCAATACAGGCCGCGCGTGCGGTCATGCGCGAGGATGCGTACGCCAAAGGCGACATAGCTGTATGCACTCACATGCACGCCTTTGGGAAAGGTCAAATCGGGTTTGGCAGACAGCGACATTTGCGTGCTTGGGTGAATGTCCATCCCCATCACTTTGACCAGAATGAACCGGCGCAAAGTGGTCAAAATAGCGCGCAAAATGGAAAAGCCATGCAATGTCATCGCCTCGCCCCTCCCGCCACAGCCAGCGAGGTTGCCATGCCCAAAATGAGGAAGAACCAAGAGGCAATTGCGCCAAAGAAACTGACGGTACATCCAACCAACACCAATACGAAGATCGTTATGGCGAGGCCCACATAGGACTGACGTGCATTGCCCTCAGCCTTCGCAGCCGCGCGCGCCAGCATGATCATTATCGTCAAACCCGCGATCAAAAAGCAGATCGGTGTGACCACCCCGTGGCGCACAGCCAAGGCTAGCCAGAATGCATCTATGCTCTCACTCATCCAAAAGGGGCGCTCATAGGGCGTAAAACCGGTCCCAAACAGCGGATACTCTGCCACTGACTTTGACGCATACTCCCAAATAAGCAGGCGGTAATATCCTGTCTGCGGGCTAAGCGTATGGCGGATGATGATGGGTATGATCCCGTTCTGCGAGACGGCCTGAACCAGTGCCAAGATCACTCCAGAGCCAAGCATAAACAGCGCCCAATTAAGCGCCTCTATCCTGCGTTGGAGCCGATCATAAAAGCACAGCCCCGCTATCATCATAACAGACAGAAATGCTGCTGAGCTTAGCGAGAAAACCGATAACGCGCCGGCAGCCATCCCGGCGATCAGCGGCCACGAACGCAATCTCGCTCCCCAATAGAGCGGGAGCAGACTGGCAAAGAACACGCCTGCTAAGATCGGATGCGCAAACGGGCCAGTCGCGCGCAAAAGCCCAAAGCGCTGATCCTGAAACAGCGCCAGATCATTCGCTGTTCCAAGCTCGGCTGCGCTAAGCGGCGAAAACAGCGCGCGCGCCGCATTGCGAACAAAAGGCGTATGCGTAACGGCCTCCACCACCAGCAAAGCCGCGAACACCAGCACCACCGGCGCAATCACGATCAAATAGCGCCGAAAATCCTCAATCTTACTGAAAGAAAGCCGCGCAATCGCATACGCCAGCAAGCCATCAAGCGCCAAAGCTGTGCCCGAAGGCAGACCGCGCTCAGCCCCATAATATCCCAAGAAAGATATAACCATCCAAACGCAGCCTGCAAAAATGGCGGCATCGGGCCAAGTAGGTCGGTAGCTGCCATCCAGCATTCTCAGCATTACCCAGGGAAGCAAAGCGAAACCTGCTAGCCTGTAAGAGTAGAGCGTTTGCCCCCCAATCGTAATGCGGAATTCCGGCGGAAGCAGGAGGGAAAGGGTTAGGATAAGGGCGGGCGCAATCGGCAACAATGCACCGATTAGATGGCTTTGCTGCGGCCATGGAACTCCAAACGCACTACGGGCCGGATCGATCGAAAACGCACCCCCTGCCAATCCGCCCCTCCTTTCATGCCAAGGGAGTATCTCCCGTCGGCAAGTAGACAGAGAAGCACAGGGAGTAATTATCAAAAAGAACTTTCCTACAATTACTTCACTATATTAATCGCGTTCTCCCCCTGTTCCTACGGAGAATCGCAAATGCCCCAAGATAAATTTGAACATGTCGCCGATGGCCTGACTGCCCCTGCTGAAGAAACCTTTGCCATCACCCCTGATGACAGCGCCGATTTGCCCCAGATTACCAAAGCGCTCTATATCGGCGAAGGCGGCGATATTACGCTGCGTGCAGCGCGTTCGGACACAGACACCGTGTTTCGCAACCTGCCGACCGGCGCGATTTTGGATGTTCGGGTGAGCGCCGTGCGCGCGGCGGGAACTACGGCGAGCGATCTGGTTGGCCTTGCTTAATGCCCGGCTTTGGGTTTGGGCCAAACTCCCGAAAAGGCCGCCCATTCGAAGCTATTGCAGCCGTTGAAGCGGCCGCATTGTCACTGCTGGAGCCCGGCGCGAGCTGGGATGGCACGCTTGGCTCCGGTTTTGCTTCTGTGCCCAGCGATCCGGCGCGCACCACCGCCAAGCCAGCCTGCCGCCTGCTTGTCCCGCCTGATCAGTTCTTCACCGATGAGCTGGTCGTGGGCGTCGCAGCGGCGGCGAATAATGCTGGCTCGCTCTATCAAAACCTTGGTCTGGCAGAAGTGGTGTTCCATTTCGAAGGCGCATCGCATTCGGTGACTGAGCCGACCTATTGCAGCTTTGCGGATGATAATGGCGATGAAGTCACTTATCTCGGCTGGTGGATCAAACTGAAGAAACCCGCCAGCGGGTCGGGCAGCGGCAATCTTTATGTCGAGGCTGTGCCCGCCGATCCATCCATGCAATCGCGCGTCACCGGCCCCTATGCCTTTCACCCGCGAGAAGAGCTGCACGATATGGAATTGACGGTGGCCCCAACACAAAGCGAGGTCGCTGGCGAGCGCTATCAAAGCGTTTCGGCTGCTTTTTCTTACATCAAAGCGGTGTCAGCAGAAAACCCGCGCGTCCATTTCGCCGAGACTGGCACATTCGTTTTGAGTGGCGGCGGCGGGACCTATGCCCCCACCGGTTATTGCACAATCACAGCCGATGTTCCGGTGACATTTGCCAAATCCGGCTACAGCAATGATTCGCAAGCAATCATGCGTCCGCTGATCAATGGGCTCTGGCTCAAGGGTACCAATATCACGCTCGACATGCGCTATGTCAGCGAAATCTACCACGAAAACCTGCCGCGCGATCATGTCTTGTCCGGTATCAATATCACCAACTCAGCGCCCGAAGGCCGTGAAGCTTTATGGCGCAGCGGACCGCGCTTTATTGGCTGGACAGTGCGCGGGAATGCGTGGTTCCTGGAATGCAGCGCCTCTGAGGTGTCCAACGTGTGCATCGATGCCAGTCTGGTGCGCGGCGGCGATTACTCGCAGCTATCCGAAGACATCTTTGCCGATGCCCGCTGCATCGTCGGGACCGCAGTTACGGACCATAGCGACAACGGTCTCAACAATGATGTTCCCGCCATGACGGTCAGCTATTCAGGTGCCGAGGCCACAGCGACATTGGAACGCAGCGGAGCGGTTGATCCCTCCAACGTGCTCTACACCGCCCGCTGGGGTAGCAGCAGTGCCAGCTTTAATGTCGGGAACACCTATAACCATTATGCGGGCAACACTGGTGATGGATACACGATCCAAGATGTTGCCGATTGGCTCAACGGATTGGGCAGCGGTTTCACAGCCACGGTCCTCGACAATTCACGCCGCGCATCTGCGGGCACTTTGGCCGGGCTGAAAGGGGCCGGCTTTGGCGCTGCGGATTGTAAGTCCGCGCCGCTTACCGTGATGACCAGCTTTGACCGGCATGGCGATTGGTTCCAGCAACGCTACAACAACATCAGCGAGAATGTGATCGCTTATGATAATTGCTCGGTTGGCACGCAGACGCAAAACATCTTCATTTCGTCCAACCGCGATGCGCGAGATTTCGTGTTCTTTAACTGCGCGTTTTGGAATGATCCTGTGACGAGCGATTATTGGGATCCAGACATTTTGCAGAGCCAGCTTGGCCGCAACAATGTCACTTTCAGCCATGTGGTGATCGCCCACTGCACCATGGCCAATCAAGCGATTGCGCTGCGCACAGAGATGTCTGGCTTTGACCTCGATCCTTACTGTCTCATCGCCAACAATGCGCTGCGCGATGTCGCGTTCTCCGGCGCTGAGGACACCGATGTGATGGTGACAGGCAATCATTTGCATAGCGGCGCAAGCGGTGTTGCAATTGCAGCGGGGACCAGCTTTGGCGGCGATGAAAGCGATCTGTTTATCGATCCGGCCGGCGGGAACTTCACGCCTGATCCGCAGGGCGCTTTGCTCCAGAACTTGAAAGCGCCCACAGTGCTGAAAGACCGCAATCATAACGGGCGGCCAGCGATGGCGGCCGCCGGTAGCGAAGGGTAAATCGCGCTCTTCCTCAGCTACGCAAAATATAGGGCGCAGCAGGCTAAAAGTTTGCTGCGCCTTTTTTGTGGCCGGTTCCCAAATCGGCCGGGATTACAATTTTGAAACTCAAGCTTTCACCAAAGCTGGGCTAGTCAAAGACGCTGCCGACACCCGCATGCATTGGTGGAGTGCGTTTCCCATGCCCGGTACCATTCTCAAACAGCAATGGCGCAAAGCAGGCGTGACGGCTTTGGGTACTATAGGCAATCTGCTTTTGGTTTTGCTGCGCAACAAACTGCTGGCTCTGGCATTGGGCCCGGCAGGCATCGGTTGGATGGCGCTGATCAA
>CAZAIG010000069.1:0-12425 GCA_964485135.1 uncultured Porphyrobacter sp.
CCCACCTTACCCAGATCAAGCTCGGGCCCTTCTTGGAACCAGCTGCTCTTACAATTCGCACAGCGCACTGTCCGGCCTTCAAGGCCAATCGCCTCATCCGGGACGACATAGCGCGTATGGCAATTGGGGCAGGAAATAAGCATGCAACATCAGCCACTAGGCGCTAGAGCATGCTGCGGGCAAGGGTTCTGTGCATCCAACTGCCTCGCATATGGCGCTTTTTCCACATTCCCGGATAGATTTCGCGCTTTCGGTCAGCATGCGCTGGCTTTTGCGCGCAGCCCGCATTAGTTACGGCTGCACAATGAGTGAAGTGACCGGTTCGCCTGATACAATTGTAAGCTTCAACAACGTCGGCCTGCGTTACGGCACCGATGCAGAAGTGCTGCGTGATCTCAGCTTCACCCTGTTTCCAGGCAGCTTTTACTTCCTCACCGGTGCTAGCGGTGCGGGCAAAACCAGCCTCCTTAAACTGCTTTATCTGGCGCAGCGCCCATCGCGCGGCGTGGTCAAGATGTTTGGCAAAGATATGATTACGTTGCCGCGCAGCGATTTGCCGGCGTTCCGCCGCCGGATCGGCGTGGTGTTTCAGGACTTTCGCTTGGTCGAGCATATGAACGCGTTTGATAATGTTGCGCTGCCATTGCGGGTGGCGGGCGCGCGTGAGGCTGATCTGAAGCAACCTGTGGCTGATATGCTGGAATGGGTCGGCCTGTCGCACCGGGCGCATGCCTATCCCACCACTCTGTCAGGCGGAGAACAGCAGCGTGTCGCAATTGCCCGCGCGGTGATCGGGCGGCCCGATATGCTGGTGGCGGATGAGCCAACCGGCAACGTTGATCCGGAAATGGCTTTGAAATTGCTGCGCTTGTTTGAAGCTTTGAACCGGCTGGGCACTACAGTAGTTGTTGCGACCCACGATGTGCATTTGATCAAGAAAGTGCCCGAACCGCTGATTATGCGGCTGGATAAAGGCAAACTGTCCGACCCAACTGGCGCGTTGAAATATCCGCCGCGCTCGGCTGGTTCAGCAAAAGCATCTGCAAAGAAAACGCCAGAAGAAAAGAGCGAAACGTTCAAGCTTGGTCGCGGGCGCAAAGCGCCGCTTAAACGCAAGCCCAAAGCTGCTCCAAAGAACGGGTCAAGCCAATGAGCAAGACACCCTTTGGCGGCGAAAGACTTGCGCAGGATATCTCTGAAT
Source organism: uncultured Porphyrobacter sp. (assembly GCA_964485135.1). Classification (GTDB taxonomy): domain Bacteria; phylum Pseudomonadota; class Alphaproteobacteria; order Sphingomonadales; family Sphingomonadaceae; genus Erythrobacter. Next base: position 1,202 of record CAZAIG010000069.1, read on the forward strand.
TCGCGGGCAAAAAGGCGGCGAGCCTTATTCCAAACACGCGAATTTCCGGGCCGATCCCGTGGGTGATCGCGATCATGATTGCGCTAACCATCATGGCAGCCGCTGGCGCAATGGCGATCAACAATTTGGCGGCCAAAGCGAGTGCAGATTTGTCAGGCGCAGTGACGGTTCAAGTGGTCGAGGCAGATCTCGATGAAAGGCGCAAAAACGCGGCCCGCGCAGCCGAAATCTTGGGATCGGACAGCGCCGTCGCATCAGTGCGCCAAGTCCCGCAAGATGAGCTCAACGCTCTGCTGGAGCCATGGCTTGGCTCTTCTGTTGGCTCAGGCGATGTCGGCGAAGCCGTGCCCATCCCTGCACTGATTGATGTAGAACTGGCAGAGGCGGCCAGCGCTGAAGAAATCGCTCGCCTTCAAGCAAAATTGGATGCGCAAGTGCCCGGTATTCGTGTGGATGCGCAATCCAGCTGGCTACAGCCGGTCTATTCCGCGCTGACATCGCTGCAATATCTGGCGCTGGTGCTGATCATGCTGCTGGCGATCACTAGCGCTGCGGCGGTTTGGCTTGCTGCCAGAAGCGCGTTTTCCACCCATCACGAAACGATTGAGATTGTCCATCATCTGGGCGGAACCGATGAACAGATCGCGCGGATATTCCAGCGCACAGTGGCGAAAGATGCAGCGATGGGCGGCGGCATTGGCCTGCTTATGGGTGTCACCGGCGTCTTGCTGGTGGGTCAACAATTCTCCGCTCTTGATAGCGGCATGATCGATGGCGGCGGGCTTTCATGGCCCGGCTGGCTGGTCATTGTGCTAATCCCGCTCTTGGGCATTGGTCTTGCGGTCCTGACCGCGCGCTCAACCGTCATGCGAGCGCTGAGGCGGATGCTCTGACGATGCGGCGTTTGGTGGCACTTCTTTTTCTATTGTGGGCGGGCGGCTTTATCTGGTTCACGACCAGCCTGCCTAAACCAGCGGATGATAGAGTGACTGAGGCGGTTATAGTGCCCACTGGCGGGACTGGGCGGATCGCAGCTGGGCTGAAAGTGTTGAACTCCGATCTCGCGCCGATCATGTTGGTGAGCGGGGTCGATAGCGACGTGAAACCAGCCGAATTCGCAGAAGAGTTCGGTGTCTCCGAGCTGCGCATGGAATGCTGCATTACATTGGGATTTCAAGCGATCGACACCCACAGCAATGCGACCGAAATTGCAGCTTGGGTTAAAGACCGCGAGATCACCAGCCTGCGCCTCGTCACAACCGATTGGCACATGAAGCGCGCGGCAGGAGAGTTGGAAAGGGTGCTACCCAGCAATGTGACTGTGCTGCGCGATGCGGTGCCGTCGGAACCGGGTCTGCCAATATTGTTCCTTGAATACCATAAGCTGCTGGCAAGCTGGGCCGCTGGCCTCATCGGATCATAAGCGGGTCCGGTTATGTTGAACGCCCTGCGCAGTATTCTCTTCTATAAGCTCTTTTACGGGATTAGCGCTTTTCTCGTCATCGGGGCGGCACTCTCATTACCATTTGGACGTTCGGCATTGCGCCGCTGGGTGCGTTGGTGGACCGATTGGCACCGCTGGTGTGTACGCAATCTGCTTGGCATCACAATCCGTATTGAAGGCGAGCTGGCCGATGGACCAGTGCTCTATGTGATCAAGCATGAGAGCTTTTTCGAAGCGATTGATGCGCCGACCCTGCTGCCTCTGCCGTCTGTTTTTACCAAGCGCGAATTGTTCGACATTCCGTTTTGGGGGAGGGCCGCGCTTATATATGGTCTGGTCCCAGTGTCGCGCGATGGCGGAGCGACTGCCTTGCGCGAAATGCTGCGTGCGGCGAAGTCGATGGTGGCCGATGATCGTCCGCTCGTTCTGTTTGCGGAGGGGACGCGCGTGCCGCACGGAGAGACCCCTCCCATGCGTTCAGGCTTCGCCGGCATTTATAAGCTGGTCGGGCTGCCTGTGCTACCGATCGCGGTGGATAGCGGTCCGCTCTATCATCGCTGGATCAAGCGCAAGGGCGTGATCACATACCAGATTGGCGAGATGATCCCGGCTGGCCTTCCCCGCGATGAGGTTGAGGCAAAAGTGCACGCAGCGATCAATGTTTTGAATGGGTAGTTCGGACTTGGTTAGCGTTACCTACGGCCGCGTAGCGACCGCAAGGCCGACTGGCCGCCCGCAGCGACGCGATCTCTGATCGCATGAGCGAGGATAGCCAAGTGAGCGGACGCAAACGCCGGCGCCTGAGGCTCAAACACATCAATGATCCCGCCCGAAATCGGGGCTTTCATCATCTTGTCCCTGCTCGATGATCGAGCGGCGAATGGTCCGCGTGCGCTCAAACAAATCGAACAATGTGTCGCCATCGCCTGACCGGATCGCCCGCTGAAGCGCCGTGAGGTCTTCGGTAAAGCGGCCCAGCATTTCCAGCACGGCGCCCTTGTTCTGCAAAAACACATCGCGCCACATGGTGGGGTCAGAGGCTGCGATACGGGTAAAGTCACGGAAACCGCCAGCGGAATATTTGATCACTTCGCTGCGGGTCACATCCTCAAGATCAGAGGCCGTGCCGACAATCGTATAAGCGATCAAATGCGGGATATGGCTAGTCACGGCGAGCACCAGATCATGATGCTCAGCTTCCATAATTTCGGTGCGCGCGCCAAGCCCGCGCCAAAACGTATCCAGCGCGGCGACTTTGCTCTCATCCGCTCCACCCGGCGGGGTAAGGATACACCAGCGATTGGCGAAAAGGCTGGAAAAGCCCGCCTCCGGCCCGCTTTGCTCAGTGCCTGCAACGGGATGGGCAGGGATGACCGCGTGATCGGGGAAGACCGCCAGCAGATCATTCAAGACGCTTTGTTTGGACGATCCCACGTCAGAGATGATGGCCGAAGGTTTGAGCGCCCCTTTCAGAGCTTGCGCCGCCGCTGCCATAGCGCCTACTGGCACGCAGAGGATCACCAGATCCGCATCCGCTACAGCGCTGGCCGCATCATCATGCACTTTGCCGACAAGGCCGCGCTCTGCTGCCTTCGTGCGCACATCAGGGTCGGCGTCATAGCCGGTGGTTCTGACTTCGGGAGAACACTCTGCAATAGCGAGACCCACCGATCCGCCCAGCAAGCCAAGCCCGATAATCGCTACCCTCTCGATCATTGCTGCGCCTCCACAAGACCGCGCAAAGTGCTTGCGATCGCATCCATGTCTTCAGCCTTACCAATCGTAATTCTCAGCGCATTATTCAGCTTGCCGCTCGAAAAATGCCGCACCGCGTAACCGGCACCGGCGATGGCCTCTAACGCGTCTTTCGCGTTCACAGCCCCTTCGAAAAGCACCAGCAGAAAGTTTGCTTTGCTCGGGATAGCCCGCAATCCGTGATTGCCCAAAGCTTCAATCGCGGCGGTAAAGCGGGCAAGCTCGCGCGTGTTGTGGCCGCACGCGTTAGCCACAAAATCCTGATCCTTGACTGCGGCAAGAGCAGCAGCCTGCCCGCTCGCTGTCACATTAAACGGCCCGCGTATTCGGTTGAGCGTGTCGATCAGATGTGGCGCGCCAGTGGCCCAGCCAATCCGCTCTCCCGCCAGTCCGTAAATCTTGGAAAAAGTCCGCGTCACCAGCACATTATCATGGCTCGCGGCGAGCGCCATGCCGCCATCATCTTCGGCCTCAGTCAGATATTCGGCATAGGCCTGATCCACCACCAGTAGTATATCAGCAGGCAATCCGGCATGCAGGCGCGCGACCTCGCTGGCTGGCAGATATGTGCCTGTGGGATTGTTGGGATTGGCAAGGAACACAACGCGGGTCTTGTCTGTGACAGCGGCCAGCAGAGCATCGACATCGCAGCCAAAATCGCGGTCTGGTGCTTCTACCGGTGTCGCCCCGCATCGGCGCGCAGCAATATCATAGACGGAAAAGGAATAGCGGCTGAAAAGCACTTCATCGCCAATGCTTGCGAAACCTTGTGCCGCCAAATTTAAGAGTTCGTCAGACCCTGTTCCGCAAACAATCCGCGCCGGATCAATCCCGTGTAAACCGCCAATAGCTTCGCGTAGAGCCGAGCTATCTGGATCGGGATAGGCGGCAGGCGTTACGGCGGCGCTGAGCGCTGTCAAAGCCGCTGCGCTGGATCCCAGCGGGTTCTCATTCGCGGATAATTTCACCAGCGGCTTACCGTCGCTACCCGCTGATTTTCCCGGCACATAGGCATGGATTGCACTGATCCAAGGTTTGGGTTCGGGTCGTTTCGACATAAGGTGGACGCGCATAACCGCATTCGCCGCTGAAAAACAGCACAATTGACACTTGGCCTGCGCTCGCGCAATCGGGCTGCGACTATGGCTATCGCTCCCGCCTCTAGCAGTTTTGCGCTGCCCAACCCCTTGCCGCTTGATAGCGGGGAGGCGCTTGATCGTGTCGAGATTGCCTATGAAACCTATGGCGAACTGAACGCGGATAAGAGCAATGCGGTGCTAATCTGCCATGCGTTGACCGGCGATCAATATGTGGCGAGCGACCATCCGATGACCGGAAAGCCGGGCTGGTGGGAGCGTATGGTCGGCCCCGGCATGCCGATTGATACAGACCGGTTTCACGTCATCTGTGCCAATGTCATTGGGTCTTGCATGGGTTCCACCGGCCCCGGCAGTAAAACCGGGGATGGCCAGCCTTACGCGATGGATTTCCCTGTCATCACCATCCGCGATATGGTGCGCGGCCTGATCGCCCTGCTCGATGGGTTGGGCATTGCGCAATTGCACACAGTGATCGGCGGATCGATGGGCGGGATGCAGGCGCTTAGCATGGCAGCGAATTTTCCGGACCGCGCAGCCCGCGTACTGGTGATTGCCTCGACCGCGCGGCATTCAGCGCAAAACATCGCCTTTCACGAGCTTGGCCGCCAAGCGATCATGGCCGATCCCAACTGGCGCGGCGGCGATTATTACGGCGATGACCAAACGCCCGACAATGGCCTGGCCGTGGCGCGGATGGCGGCGCATATTACTTATCTGTCTGAAGAAGGGCTGACCGATAAATTCGGGCGGCGCTTGCAAAACCGTGATGCGAAGAGTTTTGGTTTTGAAGCCGATTTTCAGGTCGAAAGCTATCTCAGGTATCAGGGCAGCGGCTTTACCCAGCGCTTCGATGCCAATTCGTACCTCTATATCACCCGGGCGATGGATTATTTCGATCTGGCTGAGGAGTTTGCGAAAGGCGACGCCGCTCCCAAGCTCGCCGATGCTTTTGCTGCCCATGCAATGGGTGAGGGTGCGCGGTTCTGCCTCGTCAGCTTTGATACCGATTGGCTTTATCCCACTGCCGAAAGCCGTCACATTGTCCATGCTTTGAACGCGGTCGGCGCGCCAGTCAGCTTTGTAGAGCTATCTGCGCCCTATGGTCATGACAGTTTCTTGCTTGAAGTCCCTGCGCTTGACCGTGTGATCCAAGGGTTCCTGAAATGAGCGGCCAGCAAAAATTGCGCGCCGATCTGGAGGTTATCGCGGGCCATATTGCGCCCGGCACGCGCGTTCTGGATGTCGGATGCGGCGATGGCGATTTGCTCGCTGAATTGCGCTCGCGCCATAATGTCGATGCACGCGGTATTGAGATTGATGCTCGGCGCGTCGAGAAATGCGTCGGCCGCGGGTTATCTGTCATGCAAGGGGATGCGAACCGCGATCTGGCGCAATACCCCGACAAGGCGTTTGATTATACGATCCTGTCGCAAACCTTGCAGACATCTGAGCGGCCGGACCAAACGCTGGATGAACTATTGCGGGTGGGTAAACGCGCCTTTGTCAGCTTTCCCAATTTTGCCCATTGGCGCACGCGCGCAGCCTTGATGTTTGGCGGGAAAATGCCAGTGACGCAGGCGATTCCAATTAGCTGGTATGCAACCCCCAACATCCACCATGTTACGATCACCGATTTCCGCGAGTTGTTGACGGAAAAAGGTGTGACGGTCGAACAGCAATGGTTCTTTACCGGCGACGCTGAAATAGGAGCATGGAGCGCCAATTGGCGCAGCGAATTTGCGCTATTTCTGCTGAGCGCTGGTTAGGGTCACGACCCTATATACAAAAAGGGCCGCACACTTTGCAGCGACGACCCTCTTTCAAAGTTGAATACTCAGCTTACCCTTCGCGGTGAATCCCGCAGATTTTGTGGCCGTCAGGATCGGTGAAATAGCACAGGTTCATTGTACCCATGCTGCCTTCGCGCGGACCAGGAGGATCTTCGATTGAGGTGCCGCCATTGGCCACTGCCACATCATGCAGCTTGGTCACTTGCTCAAGGCTGTCGCAGACAAAGCCGATAGTGCTGCCATTTGAAGGTGTCACTGGCTCGCCATTGATCGGTTCACTGATCGAAAACGTGCTGCCATTGTGCATGTAGAAAAGCCGGGTGTGACCAGTGTCATTGACATTGACCATGGGTTCGCCCGCGCCCAGCACGCCGAGCACTTCGGTGTAGAACTTTTTGGAGCGTTCAATGTCGCCGCTGCCGATCATAATGTGATTGAGCATCCTATGCTGTCTCCCGAATGTGATTGAAGTATATTTGTGACCGTGGTCGGTAGCACGAGGTTCATCAAGCGCGCTATAAGAAAGCGATGATGTTGATCACCTTTTTTGCAGCCCCGCTTTTCAGCCTTACTTTTGTGGCGGCTCAAGCCAGTCCGCAGGCAGGCCCAGAAGCAGGTGACACCGCACAGAACCCCGCTGCGGCAAAGCCTTTGACGCTAGAGCAGAGCACATCTTTGCGCTGCTCAGCAGCTTTTGCCTTGGTCGCGCATGGTCAGTCGATGGGCAATGCAGAAGCGAAAAAATGGCCTGTTATGGAAGAACGCGGGCGCGAGTTTTTCGTTCGCACCACTGCCAGGCTGATGGAGGATACTGGCCTAACGCGCGAGGCTGTAACCGAATTGATGGCGAAAGAGGCACAAAATCTGGTCGATGAAAATTCGCTGGAAAAGGTGATGCCGGCCTGTCTGCTTATGCTGGATGCCTCGGGGCTTTAGCCCGCGCGTCAGAACTCATCCCGCAGGGTGAAGTATAAAGTTAAGTGTAAATTCCCATTACAAGCAGTGGTTCGTTCAGCTTCGGATCACGGCAGGTGAACTAACCAGCGGTCAACCGAACTTTTTGAAAGGAACTCGTCATGCGCGCTCTCCCCGTTGCTGCTGCTGCACTCATGGTTCTCTCGCTTCCCGCCGCTGCGTCCGCACAAGATGCCGCCGATGCGCCCAATACCCAGCCTTTGACCGAATTGTCGGAGAAACTAGCTGATCCAGCTTTCCAAGGTCAGGCCGCGATTATGGGCGAGGTTTTGGTGCAAATGATGCTGGAGCTGCCCGTTGGACCGATGGCTGATGCGATGAGCAAGGCAACCGATGGCCGCTCGCCCACTATCGATCCCGATGCCAAATTGCGCGATGTGGCGCCTGATGCTGAGCGCTTGCAGGGGCAGGTTGCTGACAAGCTCCCGCTGGCGATGGAAAAAATGTCGAGCATGGCCTCTGGCATGGAGGCGATGCTGCCCGCTCTGATGACAATGGCTGATAGAATGCGCGGAGTGATGGAGCAAAGAACTGCTCGGCGTGAAGAGCGGCGCTAAACACCGATACTGCCGATTAATTCACACAATTTAGGCCGCATCGGCGTGCCTGCGTATAGACGGCAAGCGCGCGCTGCGGCATGGCTGTAAGTGCAATGTTTCGCCTCTATCAATTCCCTCTTTGCCCTTTTAGCCGCAAAATCCGCTTGCTGATGAGCGAGAAGAACATTGCCTATGAAATGGTCCGTGAGGATCCTTGGACGGCCTCTGACATGTTTTTCAACCTCAACCCAGCTGGCCGCACGCCCGTTGTGGTCGAGGCTGATAGAGAGCTTGTGCTGGCCGATAGCCGCGCGATTGCCGAATATTTCGAAGAGACGGTGCAAAACGCACCAATGATCAATGGCACAGCGGTGAACCGTGCGGAAATTCGCCGGCTTGTCGCTTTGTTTGATGAAAATTTCTACGCGGATGTGACCGCACCGCTTTTGTCCGAACGGATGAAAAAGCGGCTTATTTTGCGCCAGCCGCCCGATTCTAAGCTAATCCGCCAAGCGATGAAACTGGCCCACGGACACCTCGACTATACAGATTGGCTGATTGACAATCGCCCGTGGCTGGCGGGATCAAGTATGAGTCTGGCGGATCTGGCAGCGGCTGCGCAAATCTCGGTCGCGGATTATCTCGGCGGGATTGATTGGGACGGGCATGAACAGACCCATGGCTGGTATTCCGCGTTCAAAAGCCGGCCCAGCTTCCGCCCACTCTTGTCAGAGCGTATGGATGTGATTCAACCGCCAGCGCATTATGCCGAGCTGGATGGCTGAGGAAAGAAATAGGGTTGTGGAGCGGACGTTCGGTCACGCAGTGACCGCAAGGGCAACAGCCGGCCCGCAGCGATGCGACCTTCAGGTTGCATGAGCGAGGATAGCCAAGCGCACGGGCGTGCGTGGCGGCGCTTGAGGAATAAAGAATGAACACTGATCCCAAATCCATGACCGATGCTGAGTGGCGCGAAAAGCTAACGCCTGAGCAATATCATGTGCTGCGCGAAGCAGGCACAGAGCGCGCTTTCACGGGTCAGTATGACAAGCATTATGAAGAGGGCGCGTATTCATGCGGGGCCTGCGGCACGCCGCTTTTCCTGAGCGATGCCAAATACAACAGCGGTTGCGGCTGGCCTGCATTTTTCCAACCGGCTGACGCTGAAGCGGTTGACGAGCACCGCGATACCTCATTCGGTATGATCCGCACCGAAGTCACTTGCTCCAATTGTGGCAGCCACCTTGGCCATGTGTTTCCTGATGGGCCGCCGGATCAAGGGGGCCTTCGCTATTGCATCAATTCTGCCAGCCTCAACTTCGAAGCATTGAAATAGGCTGTTCACCCGCGATTACACTTAAATGTGCTCTACGCATGGTGTGAGGGTGGGAAATTGGATATAGCGCAAACGTGACTTCTAAACGTGGAGCCAAAATGCGCAGCCAACAGGCTGGCAAACGCGGAAGCCGGCGCGCAGCTGCTTCTCGCTCCAAGAATGCGCGTTCCTCCTCAAGAGGCGGTGGCTCTGGCAAACCGCCTTCGGCTTTCTGGCGCTGGATCAAGCGCTTGTTCTTTTGGGGCACAGCGCTGGCGCTGATCGCAGTGTTGTTTGTCGCGGTATCGGTCGGTTTTGCGGCCCAGTCGATCCCCAATTTCCACGATCTAAAGGCCACACAAAACGCGCAAACCATCGTTGTGCGCGCGCGCGATGGGACGCAAATTGTCGAGATCGGTCCAAGCTTTGGCGAATGGCTGAAACATGACGACATCCCCGACACGATGACCAATGCGATGATCGCGGTGGAGGATAAGCGCTTTTATTCGCATTACGGCATCGATCCGGTCCGGCTGACCGGTGCGATTGTCGAAGGGGTCACTGGCAAACGCTCACGCCTCGGCGGCACCTCCACCATAACTCAGCAATTGGCGCGCAACGTCTTCCTCAACAACAACCGCACGCTCGACCGCAAAGCGCGTGAGGCTGTGCTGGCGATGGCGCTTGAATGGAAGTTTTCGAAGGAGCAAATCCTCGAGCTTTATCTCAACAAGGTCTACTTCGGCGGCGGAGCCTACGGTATTGATAGCGCCAGCCGTAAATTCTTCAGCCATCCGGCGACGGATTTGAGTGTTGGCGAGGCCAGCATTATCGCCGGGCTGGTGAAAGCCCCTTCGCGTTATTCACCCACCGCTGATGTCGATGCCGCCGTGGACCGTGCGCAGGTCGTGCTGAGGTTGATGCGCGAGCAAGGCTTCATCACCTCGGAACAAGCCAGCGTAAACGTTGATGCGATCAAGCTTAAGAAAGAGCGCGGGCAAAATTCGGTACGCTATTTCACCGATTGGGTGCTGCCGCAGCTGGATTTGCTGCTGACCGAGGAAACTTATGAACCGATAGAGGTGTGGACCACGATCGACACCGGTATGCAGCGCGCAGCGACCGCTTCGATCCGTTCCAACACGCCGGGCGGGGCGCAAGGGGCCTTGGTCAGCATGGACCGCGATGGCGCGATACTCGCACTCGTGGGCGGCACGGATTACGTTGAGACAAATTTCAACCGTGCGACCGCTGCGATGCGGCAACCGGGATCTTCATTTAAACTCTTCGTCTATTTGGCAGCTTTGGAAGCTGGATACCGTCCGGGTGATACCGTCAAGGATACCAAGGTCACGATTGATGGATGGAGCCCGCGCAACTCAAACGGACGCTTTACCGGCGAGACAAGCGTGCGCGGTTCATTCGCGCGCTCAATCAATACGGTTGCGGTGCAATTGGGCAATGAGGTCGGCTTTGGCACGGTCGCCAGCATGGCGCGCCGGTTCGGAGTGACATCACCCATGAGCGCAGTTCCCAGCATGGCTTTGGGCAGCAATGAAGTGCGTCTGATCGAAATGACCCGAGCCTTTGCCGCTGTATCGGCGCGCGGCAAATCCATCGAACCTTACGGCATTACGAAGGTTGTGACCGCGAGCGGCGACACGATTTACCGGCACCAAAAGGCCGAACCTAAGGAGCTGATCCCAGACTATGTCGCGGCGGGCATTACCGATCTTCTTCAGGCCGCTGTGCAAACCGGTACCGGAAAGGCGGCGCAGATAGGCCGGCCGGTCGCGGGTAAAACGGGCACCACTTCCTCCAACAAAGATGGTTATTTCGTCGGCTTCTCCTCTGGCATTACGACGGGCGTGTGGATGGGGCGCGATGACAACAAAACAGTCGCAAGGTTGCAAGGCGGGCGCGCTCCGGCGCAGGCGTTTGCCGCTTATATGCGATATGCTGTCAAAGACCGGCCGATTGAGGAATTTGATATCGAGCTTAAATTGCCCGATTGGCAACGCGAAACCAGTGATGAAGAGACTTTCGGCGATCCAGACGATTATTACTACGTGGATGATCAGGGCAATCTGATCGAGCCAGGCCAAGGCTACGGGCGGCGCGACAGCGACCCCGTCGGTGATCCATTCGACGATAATGATGGCGGCGGCGATCCATTCCCACAGGATGCTCTAGAGCCCAATCTTCCCGGTATCCCTGAGGATCAGCAGGCCGCCGATGATGATTTCTTGGAACAGGCGATTGGTGCACCGCTGCCGCCCGACAATCCCCCAACGCAAGAAGCGCCG
>CAZAIG010000070.1:0-2274 GCA_964485135.1 uncultured Porphyrobacter sp.
GGGAGCTGGACTTTGCGGTCATCGGCGAAGTGACTGACACGCGCCACATGGTGCTCGAATTTGGTGGCGAAGTGGTCTGCGATATTCCGCTTGGACCGCTGGCAGCGGATGCGCCGGAATATGAGCGCCCCTATCTCTCGATAGAGGAGTATAAGACTTGGGCGAAAGTTAAACCGCTGGATGACGTGCCCGAAAGCACGGATATTGGCGCGGATTTGCTCAAGCTAATGGCCTCGACCGCACTCGCCTCGCGCCGCTGGATTTCTGAGCAATATGACAGCCAAGTGATGGGCGATACGCTGCAAACGGGCGGCGATGCGGGCGTTGTGCGCGTGCATGGCACGAAGAAAGCGCTGGCGATCACCACCGATTGCACCCCGCGCTATGTTTATGCTGACCCCTATGAAGGCGGCAAGCAAGCGATTGCGGAGGCCTATCGCAATCTATGCGCAGTTGGCGCGCGGCCATTGGCGGTGACCAATTGCCTGAACTTCGCTAACCCTCAGCGGCCGGAGATTATGGCGCAATTTGTGCACGCTCTCGAAGGTATGGGCGATGCGTGCCGCGCGCTCGATTTCCCGATCGTGAGTGGGAATGTCTCGCTTTACAATGAGAGCAAGGCAACCGGCGGCGGCAGCGCAATCCTCCCCACCCCCGCCATCGGCGGCGTGGGCATTATCGATGACTATTCGACAATGATGACGATGGATTTTGCGAAGGAAGGCGAAAGCATCATTATGATTGGTCATGCGCCAGGGCATTTGGGCCAATCGCTGTGGCAGCGGATCATTCATGGGACGGAGAATGGCGACGCGCCGGCGGTCGATCTAGCGGTCGAGAAGCGCTTGGGAGAACTTGTACGCAAGCTCATCGCAGCGGGCCGCATCAGCGCCGCGCATGACATTTCGGATGGCGGCGCATTGGTGGCTGTCGCTGAAATGGCGATGGCTGGCAATCTGGGAGTCTCTTTGAACCTCCCCGATCACCTTGATCCCATCGCCGCGTGCTTTGGCGAAGACCAAGGCCGCATACTTGTTTCCACCAGCGATCCGGACATAATCGCGATGGCTAATGAGGCCGAGCTTTATGCAGTAGAGCTGGGCAAAGTCGGCGGTGATAGCGTAAGCGTGGCCAGCAGCATTGTATCGCTCGCCGACCTGCGCGAAGCCCATGCCAGCTTCTTCCGCGACTGGATGGAAAACTAACCCGTCATGCTGAACTCGGTTCAGCATCCATCTCCCGCGCTACTTCAATTGGAATGCGCGAAGATATGGGCCCTGAAACAAGTTCAGTGTGACGAGATAGCTTAGTTGGATATCCTCCAACCCATCCTGCATTATGGCGGACATTGGATCGCGCCTTTCCTGATTGCCGCGATCATCTGGCGCGACAATTGGAAGGTTGCAGGTTTGGTCACCGCCAGCGCGAATTTGATCGACCTCGATCATCTGCTCGCTGACCCGATCTTTGACCCTAATCGCTGTTCGATTGGATTTCACTGGCTTCACGGATGGGAAGCTGCCCTTGCCTTCACGCTCATGCTGCTAGTCCCACGCTGGTGGGTTCGCGCCTTTGCCGTGGGCGCGCTGTGGCATCTCGTCGTAGATTTGGGCGATTGCCAAATGATGGCGCTCTAGGCGGCCTGCGCTGTGCCGGGCAGGAAGTCATCCTGCGTGTGCCCCTCAGCCTGAAGCTGCGCGAGGACTTTGCGATAGAGCACTGGCTTGCCGATGTTCATCGCGGCGCGCACGTCGTCAATGTCGCTGCGCATGACTTCCTCGACATCCATATGCGCCAATTTATCCGCCGCGCGGCCAAGCTCGCGCCCTTCGCGGATTACCGCATAAAGCGGGGCCTGCGTGCCCGTAACTTTCTTGATCTCGCGCGCGCCGGCATAGGCGATGAATTTGACGCCCAAATTGCCATTTTGCTCGTAGGAAAAGCCAAGAAGCGCCTGTTCGCCCAGAGCATCGCGGCCGTAGCCTGTCAAAACATGGAAGAGATCATGGGTATCGCGCAAGCGGTTGAAATACCATTCGGTTTGATCCTGTGGGCGCTTTTCCGGCGGGGCCCAAGCATGACTCTCCGCCACAAGACCGTTGGCCGTTAGCCCTTCGCGTTTCATAAACCGCATGTAATGCTGCGCCACTGAATTGGGCGCGCAATCGGCCCATCGCGAATGATCGTCAAGCATATCGGGCAGCGATAGGTTGGCCTCGCGCTGCATCAGCGCGCTGCCGGTTTGCGATTGGATGAAGGCCCATGCCTGTTCAT
>CAZAIG010000070.1:2374-7220 GCA_964485135.1 uncultured Porphyrobacter sp.
CGCTGCATCAGCGCGCTGCCGGTTTGCGATTGGATGAAGGCCCATGCCTGTTCATGGCTTTTGCGCCCTTTAAGCGCCTCTATGATGAAGAAGACTTCCTTCGTGTCTTCTTTGTCAGCAATCAGATTGCGAAAGTGCTTGAGCGCTTTGAACGGTTTGAACCCGCGCACTTCGCGGTCGTTGGCGACTAGGGGCAAATCGAGCAATGTCATCTCTGAATATCCTGCATCTATCGAGTCGTGATTGCGATATATCAAATAGGTTCACTAAATGCAACTTACATAGTTGTCAGTATGACACTCTTCACAATCATAGATCAAAACCCGATAAGCGATGCTATGATGAACTACGAATCCCTGCCCTACTCCATGCCCGCCTTGTCAGACGAGGAGCGCATTGCGCGAGCCACCGCATTTCGCGACAGGCTGAAAACACGCCGCTCGTGCCGCTATTTTTCTGATGCACCTGTACCGCGTGAAGTGATCGAAGCAGCGATTGAGGCGGCGGGAAGCGCGCCCAATGGCGCCAATCATCAACCCTGGCATTTCGCTGTCATTTCCTCGCCCGAAAAGAAGGCCGCCATTCGAAAGGCCGCGGAGGATGAAGAACGCCGGTTCTATGGCGAGGATGGCGAACAGGCGAAAGCAAGCGAGGCATGGCTTGATGCGCTCGCCCCGATAGGCACGGATGCGGACAAGCCCTTTCTCGAAACCGCGCCCTATCTGATCGCTGTGTTTGCTCAACGCAAAGGCGGCATTGCCGAGGATGGGCAAACACAGAACTATTACGTCAATGAAAGCGTTGGGATCGCTTGCGGAATGCTGATTGCTTGCCTGCATGAGGCGGGCTTTTCCACCCTCACCCACACGCCCTCACCCATGGGTTTCCTGCGCGAACTGTGCGGGCGACCCGAGCATGAAAAACCACTGATGATTATGGTGGTTGGCCAGCCTAGCGAAGATGCGACTGTCCCGGCCCATGCGGTGAAGAAGAAACCACTGAGCCAAATTGCGAGTTGGTTTTAGCTGCGAGCCCAATCCTCTTTTGGAATGCCCAAAAGATGCAAGATCGTGGTCAGATCACCTTGATCAACGCGCCCATTCGCCGCAGCCCGCGCCTTGGGTTTCGCGTGATAAGCTAAGCCGTAATTGGCTGCCTCTAGCATAGGGATATCGTTCGCTCCGTCGCCTGTCGCTAGCGAAGTGGAGCCAGCAGGTAACGCCCCCTGCCCCTCCTCCAAAACTTTGCGTTTGACGCTGCTGTCTACGATCGTGCCATCCAGTCCGCCAGTTAGCTTACCGCCGGTGACTTCGAGCCGATTGCCAACGACTTTCTCAAAGCCCAACTGCTGCGCGATTACATCAGCGAAATGATGAAAGCCACCAGTGACCAGCACCGTCTCACATCCTTTCGCGCACAGCGTTTGCACCAAAGTGCGCGCACCTGGCATGGCAGTAATGCGCTCTTCGAGACAGGTGGCGATTGTTTTCTCCTCAAGACCCGCAAGCAGCCCGACACGTTCACGCAGCGCGTCTTCGAAATCAAGCTCTCCGTGCATCGCGCGCTCTGTGATATCGGCGACCTTGTCCTTAAGCCCTGCGAAGTCGGCGAGTTCATCAATGCATTCTTGCTCAATCATCGTGGAGTCCATGTCTGACACGAACAGCGACGGCATGGTGATCCCCTCAGCCGCAACCAATCGGTCCGTATCTGGAAACGCGTGTTCGAGCGCTGCGACAAAGGCGCTATGGCTGCTGCCCATGGTCTGAACTTCCAAAACAACACCAACGTCCAAATCGCGGGCCGACGCTTCAAAGGATAAGCCCTCCGCTTCCAAAGCCTGCTTAAGCTGCTCAATTCGAGTCAACAGATCTGTTCTATCTGCTATCAAGCGGGCGATGAGCATGAATTTAACTCCTGAGGGTAAGCCGGCAAATGCACGGCCAGACTTGGCGCTCATTACAGGGCCGACTGCCAGCGGCAAGAGCGGTTTGGCGGTGGAGCTTGCATTAGCGCTGGAAAAACGGGGACAGCGCAGCGTCATTATCAATGCGGACAGCGCGCAAGTTTATGCCGATTTGCGCGTTTTGTCGGCAAGACCGAGTGCGGAAGAAATGCACGGTATTGAGCATCAATTGTTCGGATCATGGGACGGTGCAAAACCATGTTCAGCAGCCGATTGGGCGCAGCAAGCAAAAGCGCTAGTTGATAAAACACATACGCAAGGCGGCCTACCAATCTTGGTCGGTGGGACAGGCTTATACTTGCAAGTTTTGCTTGAAGGTATAGCCCCTATCCCATTGATACCACATACTATTCGTGATGATACTCGCACCCTATCCACTGCGCAGGCCTATGCTGCATTGGCTGCCGAAGACCCTGAAAGAGCCGCAGCGCTAGCGCCCGGTGACAGTCAGCGGATTTGCAGAGCTTTGGAAGTCGTCCGCTCCACCGGAAAAACGCTCAGTGAGTGGCAAAAGCACAAGGAAGGCGGGATCGCAGATCAGATCACCCTGCACCCGCTCATTATGCTCCCACCGCGCGAATGGCTGTACGAACGATGCGACCGCCGTTTTGCCCAAATGCTCGACAATAGCGCCCTCAAAGAGGTCGAAGCGCTCATACAACGCAATCTTGACCCCGGCCTGCCAGTGATGCGCGCCATTGGCGTGCCGGAAATCACCTCTTACCTAGCCGAAAAGATCACCCGTGAAGAGATGATCGCCGCCGGGGCGCAAGCCACCCGCAATTATGCTAAGCGACAGTACACCTGGTTCCGCAATCAGACACCCGAAAACTGGCCACGAATTGAATCTGATAATTATGATATTGATGACGTTTTCGTAACTTTATTACGTCATTAACGCTTGACATAGCATAAACGAACTCATAGCGCGCCAATATTCGCCAAAAGAAAAAGCTTGCCGCAAACCCCGTGCGTTAGGCCAAAACTATTGCTAATAGGCGCGCGCTCGCCAGCCAGGCCCAACAGCCCAGCCCGAAGCGCAAGCAAAAGGATAAGTCACGTGTCACAGCAGCGCAGCGGCGCAAAAATCTTGGTAGATAGCCTGATCGAAGAGGGCGTCGAATTTGTATTCGGCTACCCGGGCGGCGCTGTGCTTCCGATTTATGACGAATTGTTCGACAACGAAGCGATCCGCCATATTCTTGTGCGCGCAGAGGCGGGCGCGGCCCATGCCGCCGAAGGATACGCCCGCGCCACGGGCAAGCCCGGCGTTGTGTTGGTCACATCAGGCCCCGGCGCAACCAATGCTGTTACCGGCATCGCCGATGCTTTCATGGACTCCATCCCCATGGTCGTGATCACCGGCCAAGTGCCAACCGCGCTCATCGGCACAGATGCGTTCCAAGAAGCCGACACAATTGGCATCACGCGCCACTGCACAAAGCACAACTACCTTGTGAAAGAGCCAAGTGAATTGGCCGCAACGCTGAAAGAAGCATTTCGTATCGCCACAACAGGCCGCCCCGGCCCTGTGCTGGTCGACATCCCGAAAGATGTTCAGATCGCAGTGCCGAACACCCCTCAAAACGAGCGAGCCCCCTCCTCCTCGCGTTATAATCCGCAAACTGTCGCACCAATTGAGCAGATCATTGATGCGGTCGATATGCTGGAAAAAGCGGAACGCCCAATTTTCTACACTGGCGGCGGCATTATCAATTCCGGACCAAAGGCGAGCGAATTGCTGCGGCAATTGCAGGAACTAACAGGCGCGCCAACGACCTCCACATTGATGGGCCTTGGCGCATTTCCTGCTGACCATCCCGATTGGCTGGGTATGCTTG
The DNA here is from genome assembly GCA_964485135.1 of uncultured Porphyrobacter sp. Taxonomy (GTDB): domain Bacteria; phylum Pseudomonadota; class Alphaproteobacteria; order Sphingomonadales; family Sphingomonadaceae; genus Erythrobacter. Next base: position 6,182 of record CAZAIG010000070.1, read on the forward strand.
GCATGCACGGCACATATGAAGCCAATATGGCGATGAACAAATGCGATCTGATGGTTTGCATCGGCGCGCGTTTTGACGACCGCGTGACCGGCCGGCTCGATGCATTTTCGCCAGACAGCACAAAGATCCACATTGATATCGATCGCGGATCGATCAACAAAAACGTACCCGTTGATCTGGGCATTGTTGGTGATTGTGCCGCCGTGCTGGAACAGATCATAAGCGTTTGGGGCGATAAAAAGGCGCAAGACCTTGGCGAATGGAAAGCGCGGATTGCCGGATGGCGCGCGCGCGAATGCCTCACCTATCCCGAAAAATCCGCCAAAGAGCCTACTGCTATCATGCCGCAAAAGGCGGTTGAGCGGCTGTTTGAACTGACCAAATCACGCGATCCGATCATCACCACCGAAGTCGGCCAGCATCAGATGTGGGCAGCACAGTATTTCCATTTTTTGGGTCCCAACAAATGGCTGACCTCCGGCGGTCTTGGCACGATGGGATACGGCCTGCCCGCAGCGATTGGCGCGCAATTGGGCAACCCCGATGCGCTGGTGATCGACATTGCTGGCGAAGCCTCTATCCAGATGAACATTCAAGAGCTTGGAACGGCAAGCCAATACCGTCTGCCGGTCAAAATTTTCATACTCAATAACGAATATATGGGCATGGTCCGCCAGTGGCAGGAACTGACCTATGAAAGCCGTTATTCCAACAGCTATTCAGACAGCCTTCCCGACTTTGTTGACCTCGCCAAGGCTTATGGCTGGACCGGTATTCGCATCACGCAGGAAAGTGAGCTTGATAATGGAATCAAAGCGATGATGGAGGCCGATGGGCCGGTAATCGTCGATTGCCAAGTCGCCAAGGATGCCAATTGCTTGCCCATGATACCGTCGGGCGCTGCGCATACCGAAATGCTGCTCTATGGCGATGCTGTTGACGGCACCATGGATGATGAAGCGAAAGCTCTGGTATAAGGGATCGGACAAATGAAAATTGCTGAAACCCAATCCGAACGCCATGTTCTCACCGTTACGGT
>CAZAIG010000070.1:7320-12401 GCA_964485135.1 uncultured Porphyrobacter sp.
GACAGTTTCATCGCTCTGATGCGCGATCTTGGCCTTGCAGAGGTTGGCCGTTCGGGCATCGTCGGAATGTTGCGCGGTTCGGCTGAGATTTAGTCCCCCGCTGCGAGTAGCTATACAAAGGATATTTCATGAAGGTTTTTTACGACAAGGATTGCGATCAGGATCTGATCAAATCGAAGAAAGTCGCGATTGTCGGCTATGGCAGTCAGGGCCACGCCCATGCGCAAAACCTGCGCGATAGCGGCGTTGGCGAAGTGGCGATTGCCCTTCGTGAAGGGTCCGCGACCCGCAAGAAGGCTGAGGAAGCCGGCTTTAAAGTTCTGTCGAATTCAGAAGCGGCGGAATGGGCTGATCTTATCATGATCCTTGCCCCCGATGAGCATCAAGCAGCGATCTATGCCGATGATATTGCAGGCCGGATGAAGCCGGGCAGCGCGCTTGCCTTTGCTCACGGGCTCAACATTCACTTCGGCCTAATCGAAGCGCCTGCCGATATCGACGTGATCATGATTGCGCCCAAAGGTCCCGGTCACACTGTGCGCAGCGAATATCAGCGCGGCGGCGGTGTCCCTTGCCTCGTCGCTGTGGATCAGGAATGCGATGCTTCTGCTGGCAATGGCCATGCCAAGGCCCTCGCTCTTTCCTACGCCAGCGCTGTTGGCGGTGGCCGCTCGGGCATTATTGAGACCAATTTCCGTGAGGAATGCGAAACTGATCTTTTCGGCGAGCAAGCGGTGCTGTGCGGCGGGATCACTCACCTGATTCAGGCCGGTTTCGAGACATTGACTGAGGCGGGATATGCGCCCGAAATGGCGTATTTCGAATGCTTGCATGAGACGAAACTGATCGTCGATCTGCTCTATGAAGGCGGCATTGCCAACATGCGCTATTCCATCTCCAACACAGCGGAATATGGCGATATCAAAACCGGCCCGCGGATCATCACTGATGAGACGAAGGCGGAAATGAAGCGCGTATTGGAAGACATTCAATCGGGCCGCTTTGTGAAGGATTTTGTACTGGATAACCGCGCAGGTCAGCCTGAGCTCAAAGCATCACGCAAGGCCGCTGAACGCCATCCGATCGAGGAAACCGGCGCTCAGCTTCGTGCAATGATGCCATGGATCAGCGCGAACAAGCTGGTTGATAAAGAAAAGAACTGAAGCTGATAGGATAAGGGTGCTAGGGTCAGGACCCACTAATCCCATGGCCGTGACTTGAATCAGAAAGCCGAAGGGCAAGAAGTGAGTGAATGGTAATAGTGCTGCTATTGCAAGAACGAGCGACGCAGCCCTGCGGCTTTCTGCTCAAGCACGCAGTGTGGCCGTTTGCAGGCGATCTGCATCGTCAGCGGCCTCATATGGAGAATGACTCCTGATCTCAGCCACTTCCTTGCATATCATCCCGCAAACGAGCCATCACGGCTCATGCGATTAGTGGGTCCTGACCCTAGGCGTGGCGCGTCATGAAACGGCCTTCGAATAGCACCCTTATCTTTGCGCTTTGCGGCATCGCTTGGGTGGCGATATTCTTGAGCGCCACTTTCAAAATCACCCCGCCGCGCGAATTGGTCGTATCCGACCGCGATCTGGCTGCCTATGCCAAGACGACGCTCGACGGTTTGCAGGCCAAGAGCTTTACCGAAAGCCGAGAATATTGCGGGCTGATCTTCGAAGATGATGACGGCAATCTCAGCACCTCGCGTATATCAAAAGGGACGGCGAGTGAGTGCGAGTTTTCTTGGCAAGTGCCATTGGGCAAATATGCCGCCGCCACATTTCACACCCACGGCAGCTTTAACGACGAGTACGACGGCGAAGCACCCTCTCTGATCGACATGAAAACGGATATCGCTGACCGGATCCACGGCTTTATCGCAACGCCCGGCGGGCGGGTGTGGCAGATCGATTGGCGCGAGGAAGTCGCGGTGCAACTATGCGGACTGAATTGCGTAGAGCAAGATCCCGATTACAAGCCGTGCTACTCTTTTCAGCCAGTCGAGCGCTATAGCTATGGTGAGCTAAAAGCGCGCGCGCAAAGCGATGGCGGGGAATGTTTGTGAAGGTGCCTCTATGAAATTGAGCGATTGCCACAATATTGACGATTTCAGGCGGATGGCGAAGGCGCGCCTACCGTGGCCCGTGTTTGATTACATAGACGGCGCAGCGGATGATGAGCTGACCAAAGCACGCAACACTTCTGCTTATGACAGCTGCGATCTAGTCCCTGATGTGCTCGCTGGTGTGGCCCAGATCGACACAAGCTGTACGATATTGGGCCGCAAGAGCGCTATTCCCCTGATCTTGTCTCCTACGGCGGTGCAACGCGCTTTCCACCATCAGGGTGAAACTGCCGTTGCCAAAGCAGCGGAGAAATTTGGCCTGTGGTTTGGCATCTCAAGCCTTGCTACGCGCAGCATTGAAGAGATCGCCGCGCTCACCACCGGCCCCAAGATGTTCCAGCTTTATGTGCATAAAGACAAGGGGCTGAACGCGAGCATGATCGAGCGCTGTAAGGCGTCAGGTTTTGACGCGCTCACCCTAACCGTTGACACCATAGTTTCCGGCAAACGCGAACGCTGTCTGCGCTCCGGTTTCACCACCCCGCCCCGCTTCTCGCCCTCTGCTGTATGGAGTTATACCACCCGGCCAAAATGGACGCTCGACTACCTCCTGCGCGAAAAATTCCGCCTGCCTAATCTCGACAGCCATGTGTCCGAAGGATCGAGCGAGGCAGTCAGCATTGCAGACTATTTCAACACAATGCTCGACACGTCGATGGATTGGGACACTGCGGCAAAGATCCGGCAAGATTGGGGCGGCAAATTTGTGCTAAAAGGCGTGATGAGCGCTGGTGATGCGCGCAAGGCGGTGGACATAGGCGCGGACGGAATCATGATTTCCAACCACGGCGGCCGGCAACTGGACGGATCACGCGCGCCTTTTGATCAGCTTCCCGAGATTGTCGATGCAGTTGGCGGCGAGATTGAGATTATCTGCGATGGCGGCGTGCGGCGCGGAACCCATGCTTTGAAAGCCATTTGCACAGGCGCGGTGGCTGCATCAGGCGGGCGGCTCTATCTCTATGCTCTCGCCGCTGCGGGACAGGAAGGCGTGGAGCGCGCCCTTGCCATCTTGCAGGATGAGATCACGCGGGGCATGCAGCTTATGGGTGTAACGACGGTCGAGCAATTGACCAAAGATAGGCTGCGATGGCGATGAAACTCACCAATGCAATTTCGGTGCTCGCCGTATGTCTTGCGATTGCGGCATGCGGAAGCGAGCCTGATCCCAATGCGAAGGAAGTTGATGAGTTTGCAGCGCGGATTAGGAGCGGCGCCAAGCCAGCGAAAGATCTGGCAGCAACCCCTGCGCCCTCGCAAACGCATACTCCTTCATCTGATCAAAAATCGCCCGTTGGTGAAACAGCAAGCGAAACAGGTGCAAGCAATTGCGCTGCGCCGAAAGTCGCGCCGTTTTTTGGACGCCAAGCAGATGATGCTACGCGGGCCGCAGTCATGGCCGCTGTCGCACCGCAGACCAATGTACGTTTTATTGAGGTTGGCCCCGGCGTCATTGAAGATACTGAATCGCCGCGCCTGAACGTCATGGTCGATGTGACCGGCGTGATCCGCGAAGCGCGCTGCGGATAAAACTCCAACTCCAGCACTCAATAAGCAATGGGCCGGCCCCCACCAATGCAGACCGGCCCATCACAAGCTTTCACGCCAAATCAGCCTTTGTAATGCTCATCGGGTGAATGCGCCGGGTAATTGGCGTCCGCTTTCTCGATGAAGCCGGGAATATCTTTGCGCCAGTTTTCCTGAACTTGCTCGTTAAAGTTCAGGTAGAGCTTGCCATCGACGATCTGGTAAACCTGCGCATCGCCCGGTGCTAACGCATCATTCTCGCCGATCGCCCATGCGCAATATCCGCCATATTGCGGCGCATATTTGTCAGGGTCTTCGATAAAGGTCTCCGCGTTTTCAGCATTGGCGAAGTGATATTCATAGCCCTGATATTTCACTGCAAACTCTGCTGAGCCAAGAACCGGCACGCCGTCACCTTGGAAATAGCTGACCGTGTCATAGCCCGATACGGCGACAACATCGTCTTTATTCTCAGTGTAGATCGGGCCGCTGGGCTCACCGCCCAAATCGGCGATGACATTGACCGCTGCGTCGGCTTGCGCAGTTTCTTGCTCCGCAGGCGCTTCGGCTGCTGGGGTACATGCGGCCAGGGAAAGGCCAAAAATTGCTGCTACTAATACGTTTTTCATCTCTAACTCCTGAGTTGGGATCGATAGGTATTCGCATCTGGCAGCCAAAAAATTACACCCAGCCCGCTTGCATTCTAAGAAAAATCGGTCAAAGTCGCCTGCATGGCTAAGCAATTCACACCGCTACTACGACTTACGCGCCCTTGGGCGTGACCTTGCGTGTGCTAATTGGGCGCGCGCTAACCGCCCAAGGGAAATTCGCCGACACAACATCGAAATTTCTGCGAGCCAGAGCCTAGTATAATGACCAATCCGACCAACAATTCACCCGCCAATATGCTGCGTGACCCATCGCGCAAATACACCCCTTTCCCGCAAATCAATCTGCCTGATCGTCAGTGGCCGAGCCAAACGATCACCGCGCCGCCCCGCTGGCTCTCTACCGATCTGCGCGACGGCAATCAGTCGATTATCGACCCGATGGATGCGGTGAAGAAGAACCGCTTTTTCGATCAGCTTATCGAAGTTGGGATCAAAGAAATCGAGGTTGGTTTCCCCAGCGCTGGCGCAACCGAGTTCGACTTTATTCAAGGGCTCGTGCGATCTGGCCGTGTGCCGGAGGATGTCTTTATCCAAGTGCTCACCCAAAGCCGCGAAGATTTGATCCGCACCAGCTTTGACAGTCTGGAAGGCGCGCACGCCGCCATCGTCCATCTCTATAATGCTGTATCGCCGGCATGGCGCGATATCGTCTTCCGCATGTCAAGAGATGAAGTGCGGCAAATCGCAGCGGACGGCGCGAAAATTATGCGGGATGAGGCCGCCAAACGCCCCGATACCGATTGGCATTTCCAATATTCGCC
>CAZAIG010000071.1:0-12085 GCA_964485135.1 uncultured Porphyrobacter sp.
TGCGCAGCCGGATGGTGCAGGGTGAACCCGCGAAAGCCAGTCAGGCGCTGAAAGAAGCTATTGCAACCAATCCCGCTGATGCTGACCGCTTGCGCAAGGAAGCGGAAATTATGGGCGTGCCATAGGGCTGCCAATAGGGCCAGCAATATGGCTGGGCTCAGCCGCCGGGCGGGCTGGGCTTTGTATCATCGCGGGCAGGTTCGATGGTAATGCGGATCTGCTCGAGGCTGAGGATCGCGATCCAAAATCCGATAACCGCCAGCGAACTTGATCCCAGAACTGCGAAAGCTGCGCCTTTCAGCCCGTTCCAATCCATCGCCGTTTGAAGCAGAAGCAGCGCCAGCATAGTAGGTCCTGCGCGCACGAAAAACGCTGTATGCGCGCGTCCTGCGGACACCAGCAGGCTTTCCAAGCTGGCACCGATTAGTTCAACGGCGCCTGCTATCGAGAGGATCACCATCGCCCAATAAACGATACCAAATTCCTCACCCGCAATGGTCTCTAGGCCCCAGCGTCCAAAGAATAGTGCCACCAGAACCGCCAAAACACCGCCAATAAGAGCGATATTGGCCATGCGGCTGGCGATAAGACGCGCATTGTCTTTCGCCACCACTAGCTCTGGATAAATCGCTTTGGATACGGCTTGCGCCAGCGCGATCAGCGCTTGCCCCAATTGCGATGCGACCCGGAAACCGCCCGCGAAAACTTCGCCCCCAATCGCGCCAACGGCCAAAATCATAACCTGTTTGCCCGCAATGGTCAGGCTGCCGTTCATATTGGTGGACCAGACAAAGCGCCATGCATCCTTGTGCTTGGCTGGAATTTTCGAAAGGCTGATCTGCGACAGGTCAATGCGTTCATCGCGCGCAGCCACCCACCAGAGCGCGACTGCAACGGCGACTTCTGATGCTGCCCATGCGAGGATAAAGCCAGTGACCGTCGGCATAAAGAACCACGCCAATACAGCGCCCGCTGCGCGAATGGCGGGCTGCACGGCTTCTGCGCCGGTTGCCGACGCGAATTTGAACCGCAGTCTTAGCAATCCGGTTGGCGTTGAACGGATCGAAAGCAGAGAAACGACGCAATAGCCAAAAGTTAGCCATAGCAAATCCTCCGGCAGAGGCAGCCAAAGCGTAGCTGTCCATGTCAGGATCGCAGCCAATATTGTTCCGGCAATCACTGACAGCATATCCAAGGCTATGGCAAAGCCTGTAGCCTCTCCCGGACCCTCTTCTTCAGCGCCCCAACGGCCAATGAACTGCCATGTTTGGAAGTTTGCAATGCCGGTCACGGTCTGACCCAGCGCAACGATGATGGCGAAATAACCGAAACCATCGAGGCCCAGCGCGCGGGTTGCGAGCGCCAGATAGACAAGGCTCATCACCGCATTGAAACCGCGTCCGCCAAGCAGCCAGCCGATATTCTTAAAAAGACGGGACATAGGCGGTGTTCAGCCGGAGCGAATGCGCTCCTTAGCCAGCCTCGCGCTTAGCCAGCAATCGCTCGGTCACGTCATAGGTGCGGAAATTGTCGACATCGATCGCAAATTCGCCATTGGACATGACAATCGGCGTGACTTTGAACCCGAAGCGCTTGGAGACTTGCTCAAAAATGCCCTCTTTCGTTCCCCATCCGAAGTAAAAGCGGATCAAGTTCACCCATCCAAAGGCCTTGGCAATCCGGCGCGGGAATTTCACGAATTGGCCGCCTTCGCGCATGATTTCCGCTGCACCGAGCGCTTCTTTCGTGCCAATCCAATAGGTGTTGCAGTTGGAATAGCCGCCATCGGTAAATTCATAGAACTTTTTTTGGCCTTCAGGATCAGCGGCGATCACGTCATTCTTGCGCGCCAAGGCGGCGGCAGCACCAGCTTCGGCGGCCAGCGCTTTGGTGATGAACTCGCTATAGCCATCGGCGGTCACGAGGCAGTTGTCCGCCGTAGTGATCATCAGCGGAAAATCCGCCCCTTCGCCGCCGGAAAAGACGCTATCGACGATGTTGAACTTGCCTTCGCAGAATTTGAGGCGCCCCTCGGCCACCAATGGTGCGACAGTGGGCAGGGCAGCGATTTCGTCTGGCTCATGCGCGACGATGCGAATTTCGCCTACGTCCTTGCACGCAGCGACCTCTTTCACCACGCGTTCAACCATTGGCACACCGGCGACAGGAGCGACACATTTTTGCGCAACATTGGCACGCTGCGCCAGCGGATCGAGAACGCCGGAGCGTTTGCCTGCCATGATTAGAGCTGTAACTTTCATATCCCGCTCCCTAGCCTTTGAACCGAGTTTCGCAAGTGCTGCGCGCTATGCTGATAATCTTGTCAGCTCGCAGTCTCTGCGTCAAAACATAGACTATGCGAATAATCTTCAGCCGAAAAGGGTTCGACAGCGCAGCGGGCGGCGGAGCGTCTCCTATTGTGGACGGCCGCGCGGTGAGCCTGCCGATCCCAAGCGGCGGCTTTTCGGCCACAACGTATGGGGATTTGGGGCTAGGCGCAGAAGCGGCCAAGGCGAGCAAAGGCAGGATCGGCGGGGGCGACCTTTGCCATCACGATCCTATGTTTCGCGACGGAAAGTGCCTGTTCGGCCAATGCGGCGCGGCGCAAACCCACTTGGAGCGGCAAGGCGTTGGAATTGGCGATGTGTTTGTGTTCTTCGGCTTGTTTGCTGATCCTGTCAGTAATGAGCGGCATCACCGCTTTTTCGGCTTTATGTGTGTGGAAGAGATCATCGCACTTTCTAACGGCGCGCCCGATTGGCTGACCCAAATCGGGCACCCCCATGCGTTGGGCATGCACGCAAGCAATGATGTGATCTACATCGGAAAAGGCACGAACAATGCTCCGGCGAGCTCCGCTTTGCGCCTTACAGTTCCGGGCGGGCCAGCCAGCCTTTGGAACCGTCCCAAATGGCTCAAAAAGGGCGGATTATCCTATCACGACCGAGAAAGCCGGTGGAGCAAGCGCGGCAAATTGCAAAGCGTGGCAAGGGGGCAGGAATTCGTCGCTGATATTGGCCGCAGGCGCGCGCCGCGTGAATGGCTCGACACAATTATCGGTGAAATGGGCTCTGATATCGCAATTTCGTTGTAACAAATCGGTCGGAAGGCCCGTATCTATCCATATGTCCCAAGATCACGCCAAACTTCTGATTGTCTATAATGCTGATACCGGCATGTTGAACGCCGTCATGCATGCGCTGCACAAAGCCATAAGGCCGCAAACCTACCCTTGTTCGCTTTGCGCGCTCACCTATGGCGCGGTATCAATGCGCAGCAGCTGGCGGCAATTTCTTGCGGCGCTTCCGCTCGATGTGGCATTCTATCACCGCGATGATTTTGCCGAGGACTATCCCGCTAGTGATCCCGATTTACCGGCAGTTCTGGTTAGCGAGAATGGCGCTGCACCGGATGTTCTTGTTTCGGCGGACGAACTCAACGCCATGGATGATCTGGAAGGGTTGATGCGCGCTGTGGAAGCAAAACTGTCTGAACAAATCGCAAATCGCGCATTGAGTGCGTAACCGTCGCCTAACGGGCGACCACTGCCTCAGCCTCAATCTCGACCCGCCATTCCGGTCTGCAAAGCCACGCAGCGCCTATCATGGTCGCAGCCGGTTTGGCATGACCGAAAAAGCGCGCATGCACCGCGCCAACCGCGTCCTGATCGGCTGGATCGGTCAGGAACATGCGCGTTCGCACCACATCATCCGCAGTGCCGCCAAGCTCTTCTATCGCCGCAAGGATGATCGTGCAGCATCGCTCCGCTTGAGCGGCCGCATCGCCAGGCGTGGTTGAGCCATCGGCTTCAACCGGGCCTGTGCCTGCGACCAGTATGCGATTGCCATCGCGAACCGCGCGGGCAAAGCCAAATTGCTCTTCAAAAGGGGAGCCTGATGTTACGCGTTGGCGGTCAGACACAGGCCTTGCTCTCTAGAGGCATTTCTTGCGCGGAACAGGTGCACCAGCCGCCGCTTGATAAGGGTAGGATGTGTTGAGTTGCGCGCCATCGTCCGCCAAGGACAGCCGATACGTCTCGTCCCATGCTTCGCCTTCGCCCTCCATGGCGAGATCCAGCTCGACCGTATTCTCGTCAATCTGGGCGACACTGCGGATAGTGCCCAGCGTTTCATAGAAAATGATCTGCTCTGGAGAGATTTCGAGCCGCAAATCGCTTTCACGCCCGCAAGTGCCCGTTTCGGCGTCCCAAACGCCTGTAAAACGAGCTGGTAGCCCATCCGCGTCGGGGCCATTTTCACCCGATGGTTCGTTGGCCAGCTCACTCGCAGAAGCCTGAGGCGCTTTGCTATCTGCAAGAGTTGCCGCTTGTTCCCCGGCATCCTCTGCCTCGCCAGAACAGGCGGCTAGCGCGAGAGCCAAGCTTACGCCCATTATTCTATGTTTCATGCCTGACATCTCCATCATGCTTTTGCCGTGCTTGCCCTTTTGACCAGTTCCACTGGCGCCAGATCGCCGCTGCTGTGTTCTTCCCCATCATCATCGCCCAATACTTGCGTGACTAGCAGCCTGCCTGCTTCTTCCAAATCGGGTTTGATCGTGGTGAGTGGCGGATTAGCATGCTTGGTCTCCGCAATCCCATCATAGCCAATAATGCCCACCTCTTCTGGAACTGATACGCCGCGTTCGCGCAGAGCTTCCAAAGCGCCCAGAGCGATAAAGTCGCAGGCAGCAAAGATGGCATCATATTGCGTCCCATCAGCCTCAAGCAGCGCAATTGCCTCGCGCCCTTGCTCAATTCGGTCAGCCTTTTGCATATCGCGCATGACCACAGCTTCGCCCCCCAGCTCAGTCAGCGCACTGGAAAACCCTTCGAAACGCTCGTGAAACTGCCGCTGCACGCTGTCGATCGGGCCGAGAAAGACCGGCTTTCGGTATCCTGCTTCCCACAAATGATGGGCTGCAATGCGTCCTCCTTGCACATTGTTGGAGCGGATCGAGCGCGCCTCATCATAGGGTAGACCCCAGCAGATTGTGCGCTCATCCTCCTCAAGCACTGGGCGGAAATGCGACCACGCATCGGAATTTTGCGTGGTTCCCAGAACGATGAGCGCGTCAGCATCGCGCTGCTCAACATAGCGGCCGTAAAATTCATCCTCGCTCGCTTGAAAGGAAACCAGCGTCTCATACCCTTTCGCAGAGGCCGCGCGGCACACACTGCCGAGCAGAATATAGGCAAACGGATTCACTTCGCGCGCGCCGCCATGCGTTTGCGTGATCACTACCACCGCGACAACGCCAGTGGTTCCGCTGCGCAGGCGTGATGCGCGCTTATCGGGCAGATAATCGAGCGCCTTTGCGGCATCCAAAACCCGCGTTCGAGTCGGTTCGGATATGCGGGTTGACCCAGTGAAAACGCGGCTGACGGTCGATTGGCTAACGCCAGCTTTCTCCGCCACATCCCATGCCGTGCTCTTGCGTTGCGTTTTTTGCATTTTGTGCCGTATCCTCTCTCCATTCCCGTTTGTGCATAATATGCATAAAAACTGCAAGTTTGCTGAGGCGCTGGGCTGGCGGCAAACGCGTTTCGTGTTACCTTGCCAGTCCAAGCAGAGGGAGGGCCAATAATGAAAGCACTGGTGTTCAATGGACCGCGCGACATTCGTTATGAAGGGTTTGATGATCCCAAGCTTGAGATTCCCAATGGGGTTATCCTGGGCGTGAAGAAATGCTCGATCTGCGGGTCGGACCTTCACATGTATCACGGCGATAACATCGGATCAGCGGATTATGGCGCTGGGGTCGAGAAATTCTGTGTGGGCCATGAATTTATCGGTGAGGTGTTGGAAGTTGGACCGCATTCACATGGCTTTAAAGTTGGCGATAAAGTGCTGGCTGCGGGAGGCACGGGTTGCGGATCATGCGAGCTTTGTAAGACCGGGCGTGCGGGTTCCTGCAAGCTAGCGACGGCGTTTGGCCTTTCGCACCAGCTCAACGGCGGGCAGGCGGAATATGTGCAGATCCCCAATGCCGACCAATGCCTGATGAAAATCCCCGATGGCGTTTCCGATGAACAAGCGATCCTGCTGACCGATGGCATGGCGACTGCGAGTTTTGGGATTGGCAATTCGGGCGTTCAGGCGGGGCAGAGTATTGCCATCGTTGGCCTTGGCCCGATTGGTCTGATTGGTGTCGAACTCGCTTTACTCAAAGGCGCAGCTCAGGTTTTTGCAATTGATCCTGTTGCTGATCGGCGCGCCCATGCAGAAAAGCTGGGCGCGACCGCGTTTGCGCCGGGTCAAGAAGCGATTGGTACGATCCTTGAAGCAACACGCGGGGGCGTGGACTGCGTGTTTGAAGCATCGGGCGCGAAAGCGGCAGTGGATAGTGTTTTGCCGATGGTGCGCAGCGGCGGCACCATATCTTTCATCGGATTGCCTCAGCCTGATGTGTCTTTGCCGATGATGATGCTGATTTATAAGAATATCACCGTGCGCGCAGGGATTGCGCCAGTGCCGCAGCTATGGTCCGCGCTCGTGCCGCTGGTCCAGCAAGGGCGGCTCAGAGCCGATGGATTGTTCTCGCACCATATGAGCCTATCAGATGGGGCGGAAGCCTACCGTATGTTTGATGCGCGCGAAGATGGCGTTGTCAAAGTCCTGATGGAAGTAGGGTAGGGGACGGGACCTATCGCGGCGGCATTCGGATGGCACCATCCAAGCGGAATTGGTGCCCGTTGATGTAGCTATTGCTGGCAATTTCGACGATCAGCGAAGCAAATTCTTCCGGCTCGCCCAGCCGTTTGGGGAAGGGTACGCTCGCGTTCAATTGCGCCCACATGGCCGGATTGCGATCTTTCATCCCCAGCATCAGCGGTGTCGCAAAAATACCCGGCATAACCGAATTCACCCGAATACCCAGATCCATCAGATCGCGCGCCATGGGTAGGACCATGGCGTTCACTCCGCCTTTGGATGAGCCATAGATGACCTGACCGATCTGTCCATCTTGCGCCGCAACGCTTGCGGTCAAAGTGATCGATCCGCGCTCACCATCATCATTGAGCGGATCAGAGTTCGCCATGCCAAGTGCGGAATGCGAGGCAATCCTGTAGCTCGCGACCAGAATGCCTTCAGCGCCAAAGGCGAAGTCTTCGGTGGGCAAGCGTTTGTATCCGCCGGTCTCTTTATCAAAGCCCAAGGTCTTGCCGCGTTTGCTGGCCATGGCGCAGTGCACGGTGGTGCGTTCCTGGCCATTGGCGGCGCGCGCAGCTTCGAACCCGTTCACGACAGATTGCTCATCCATAATATCGACATGATGGAATGTACCGCCAATGGCTGCGGCGTGTTCTTCACCCGCCTCATCATTAATGTCGAAAATGGCAACTTTGCACCCGGCATCGGCTAGTGCCTGTGCGCTCGCGCGGCCCAGTCCCGATGCGCCGCCGGTGACGACTGCTGCCATGCCTGCTTCCAATTTCATCGCAAAATTCTCCCAATGGTCTGTGGCTGATCTTTTGTCGTGCATGCGTGTGGGGCGCAAGCTACACATATTGCTATGGCGCCATTTCTATTCGCTCTTATTTCGGTGTTTCTGCTGTCGCTCGGCGCGCGCGATCAGTTGATGATGGCCCGAATGTCTGCATCATCTGGGCAGGCTGGATCTCTGCTCCTGATCGGCATTTTGGTCAGCGCAATCTCGGCAGGCGTTATGGCCTATGCAGGTTCGTGGATGGCCTCGCTCTTGCCAACACGCGCGCAATATATGCTGGCCGCTTTTGCATTGGGTGCCGCCGCGGTTGAGCTGGCATGGCGCGTGAAGCTGAAAAAGATGCATGAACCCACCCAATCCAAAGGGGCATTCGGTGTGGTTCTTGCCGCAACGCAGATGCATGACGCGGCGCGTTTTTTGGTCTTTGCCCTTGCCGCTGGTGCGAGCATGGCGGGTGTCGCTGGATTGGGCGGCGCGTTGGGCGGAGCAGCAGCGCTCTATCTTGGCTGGACAATGGGTGAAGAATTGGAGACATGGCCGATTAAACCCATTCGCTGGGTGCTAGCAGGACTGGCGCTGGCGGCGGGCATTTACATGGCGCTTTTGGCGCGAAATTTGATTTGAAGGCCGTTATGGAACGAATTGAGAATATGGCTGCGGTAGACATTGCAGACTGGATCGCGAAGCGGATTGACGATGCTTTGACAGCGAGCGATGCGCGGGCCGCAATTTGTGTGCCAGGCGGATCGACCCCCTTCCCAATCTTTGAGGAGTTGGTGAAGCGTGATCTGGACTTTGCACGGATCGATGTGTGGCCGGGCGATGACCGGATCGTGCCAGAGGATCATGCGGCATCGAACACGGGAAAAATCCGCGCGATCTTTGAACCCGCAGGCGCTAAAGTCGTCGCTCTCGAAGAAGGTGCATCGCCCCCCCGTTTCGCTCTGTGCTGGATGGGTATGGGCGCAGACGGTCACATTGCCTCGCTCTTTCCCAATACTGATCCGCAGGTGGATGATCGACAAACCGTTCGCCGCCTCACGCCTGATCCTTTGCCGCCAGAGGCACCGTTTGACCGGATCACTTTGACAATTCCCGCTCTCACGAACAGCGATGCGCTGATGTTCGTCATTCGCGGCGATGATAAGCGCGCCGTATTGGAAGCAGCCGTAAAGGGTGAGCATGATCTGCCGATCGCTCGGCTGCTTGGCGCGGCCACGCAGAAGGTTACATGCTTCACCTGATCGAGCGGTTGATTCCGGCAGTGATCCACCGCGTACTTCTTCGCGCTGCGCACGCGGTGCGGCGTCGCTGGCGTATCTTTCGCAAAGTTCCCTTGCGCGGTGTTTCAGTGATTTTGACCAATGATGCGGGCGAAGTGCTGTTGGTGCGGCATTCCTATGGAGCGCCGGTTTGGGCGCTGCCGGGCGGCGGTTTGAGTAGCCAAGAAGACCCAGCTGA
Organism: uncultured Porphyrobacter sp.; assembly: GCA_964485135.1. Lineage (GTDB taxonomy): Bacteria > Pseudomonadota > Alphaproteobacteria > Sphingomonadales > Sphingomonadaceae > Erythrobacter. The sequence goes on from CAZAIG010000071.1 coordinate 8,911, forward strand.
AGGTGCACAGCGCGAAGTGCGAGAAGAGCTGGATGTGGAGCTTTCTCAGCCTGTTTTGCTTCAGCAAATGGAAGAGATCATCTCAGGCTCGCCGCACACAGCCTATGTCTATTCGGCCGTTTGCGAAGCTACGCCAAAGCCGGACGGGCGCGAGGTTTTGGAGGCGCGTTTCTTTGCCCTTGAGGCTCTACCGCCTGATGTCAGCGCGCTTACGCACCGCCGGCTAGCATTGCTGTCATCACAATAGCGACAATTGCGCTTCATCGCGCGGCGGCTGGGCTTCCTTTGCGCCTTCTAGGTTAGATAGCGTCAGTCCCATCAATCGGATCGGCATCGGCAAGGGCAGCAGGTCTTCCAACAATCCAAAGCTAATCGCCGCAAACTCACCTTTGCCCGAAATTGAGCGTTCTACCGAGCGTGAGCGAGTGACATTGGTGAAATCGGTGTATTTCATCTTGAGCGTGACCGTGCGCCCCTTTGCGCCGGCTTTCTCAATGCTTTCCCAAACGTAGTCAATCGTGTTGGCGAGCGTTTCGCGCAGTGCAGCGCCGCTGGATATATCCTCGCTGAAAGTGCGCTCGCCGCCAACGGATTTGCGCACGCGGTGAGCCCGGACAGGGCGCAGGTCAATGCCGCGCGCAGCCCGATAGAGATAGTCCGCCTGACTGCCAAAATTGGCGCGCAGGAATTCGATAGTCTGCGCGGCTAGATCAGCGCCGGTAGCAATGCCAAGCTTGGCCATTTTTGCCTCAGCTTTGGGGCCAACCCCGTGGAAGCGCCGCACTGCTAGTCCGGCGACGAAATCGGCACCTTCACCCGGGCGAACTATGAAGACACCATCGGGCTTGTTCTGATCACTGGCGATTTTGGCGAGAAATTTGTTGTAAGACACACCAGCGCTTGCCGTCAGCTTTGTCTTAGCGCGAATTTCCTGCCGGATGAGATCGGCGATCCGGGTCGCTGATCCAATGCCCAGCCGGTCCTGCGTCACATCCAAGAACGCTTCATCCAAGCTCAATGGTTCAACATGCGGCGTGTAATGCTCGAACACTTTGCGGATGGTTCGGCTGGCTTCTTTGTAGGCATCAAAGCGGTGGCGCACAAAGATGAGATCGGGACAAAGCCGCTTGGCTGTGACAGAGGGCATAGCGCTGCGCACGCCAAATTTGCGCGCTTCATAGCTGGCTGCTGCAACCACGCCGCGCCCGCCAGCTCCCCCCACCGCCACGGGCTTGCCGCGCAGGTCGGGATTGTCGCGCTGCTCTACGCTGGCAAAGAAAGCATCCATATCGACATGGATGATCTTGCGCAGTCCCGATGCCTCACCCTTTTCATCCCGGCGCTCGTCCCCGCGTTCTTCATTGTCTGACGCCGCATCGTTCATGGGTCATATTCTAGGGTGTCTTGCGTGCTTCGCCTAGCCGATCAGTGGAGAAACTAGCGGTTTCATGCTTCCCAAGGCACGCGCAAACAGGCATGGCAAAGCAATGGCTTCAGAAGCACAATCCCCATCGCCTCAATTGGGCGAACGCGAACTTGTCATTTTGATGGCATTGCTGATGAGCCTTCAGGCCTTTGGAATCGATTCCATGCTCCCCGCTCTCGGTGTAATGGCAGGGGAGTTGAGTGCAGGCGGGAACGACCGCCAATATATCATCTCCGCCTATTTCCTTGGGGCAGGGTTGGGTGCGTTTTTCCCGGGAGCTTTTGCTGACAAATTTGGGCGCAGACCGGTGTTGTTTGTGGGCCTTGGATCCTACATCGCGTTATCGATAGCCTGCGCATTGGTTACCAGTTTCGAGTGGATGATCGCTCTGCGGTTTCTTCAAGGCATTGGCTGTGCGGGGCTCAGCGTGGTGCCAGCGGCGATCGTGCGCGATCATGTGGGCGGAGACCGGATGGCGCGGCTGATGAGCCTGATCATGATGGTGTTTCTGGTCGTGCCCATTATCGCACCCGCGATCGGCCAGTTGATCTTGATGTTTGTCGATTGGCGCGGAATTTTTGTCGCCATGGCTTTGATGGGTATCGGCGTTTCCCTTTGGGTGTGGATGCGCTTGCCAGAGACTTTAACCGAGGCGAATGAGCAGGATATCAAACCGATGACTATCCTGCGCAATATGCGTGAGGCTTTGGCGAAGCGCGAGTCGGTTGGTTATGTGATCGGAAGCTCACTGGTATTTGGCAGCCTTTTCGGTTTTCTCATGTCGAGCCAACAGCTCATCGGTGAGAGTTTTGGCGCGGGCGACAACTTCGCCTGGATTTTCGGCGCATCCATTCTGGGCATGGTGGCTGCCAATTTCCTCAATTCGCGGATCGTTGAGAAATATGGCGCCCGCCGGGTTGGCCATACGGCTTTACTTGGCTTCCTAGGGGTGAGTGTGGTGCAATTTTGGTCGGCAAGCCAGCCGGATCAAAGCCTTTGGGAATTCGTACCACTGCTAAGCCTGTCGATGGCGATGCTCGGCTTTGTTGGGGCCAATTTTGGCGCGGTCGCAATGCAGCCTTTTCAGCATATAGCCGGCGCAGCTTCCTCGGTTCATGCCAGCATTCGCATGACGACCGGCGCAGTGATGGGCGCTCTGATTGGTCAGGCCTATGATGGAACTGCAGGCCCTCTGGCGAAGGCAATGGTGATCTGTTCCTGCCTCAGCCTTATCTGCATATTGTATAGCGAGCGCGGGAAGCTTTTTCGCGCGCCGGGGGCTGCGCGGCGGTATATGCAGATGCATAAGAACTATTGAGGAAAGTAGCAATGAAAGCGTGGGCTCTCCTTGGCATCGCCATCATCTTCGAAATTGCCGGTACCAGCATGCTCAAACTGTCAGATGGCTTCGCCAAATGGCATTGGGCGGGGTTGGCGCTGTTGGCATATTGGGTGAGCTTTTATTTCCTCGCGCAAACCCTCACGCGCATTCCGGTAGGCATTGCCTACGCAGTGTGGTCGGGCGTGGGCATTGTCATCATTACGCTCATCGGTTGGGCATTGTTCAAGCAGTCGCTGTCGCTGGCGCAAATCGCCTGCATCGCGTTGATTGCGATAGGTGCGGTTGGGCTCAACCTTGCAACACCTACTCAGCCAGATGCGGAAGTGTTAGGCTAAAGCTCTGAAGTCAGGTTCCGCCAAGCGAGACCCGCAAATTCGCAGAGTAAAGGCCGGGTATCGCGCGGATCG
>CAZAIG010000072.1:0-12029 GCA_964485135.1 uncultured Porphyrobacter sp.
TCGGTCGCTAGAATCGTATCAGGATTGGCAACCGCAGCGCCCAGCTCATCGGCCAATGCCTGCGCGCCCGCCTGATTAATGTCGGCAAGCGTCAATGTCGCGCCATCAGCGGCCGCCAGCCGGGCAACTCCGCCGCCCACACTGCCAACCCCTTGTATAGCGATATGAATGCCAGACAGACTGTCTGCGCCAAATTTGTACCGGACCGCTGCCTTTATCCCTTGATAAATGCCAAGCGCTGTGTGCGGCCCTGGATCACCGCCGCCCGAGGCACCGGCCGCCAAAGGCAATCCTGACACATAGCTCGTCTTTTCAGACATGGTCACAATGTCTGCCTCAGAAATGCCGACGTCAGCAGCAGTTACATATTTACCGCCAAGCGCCTCCACATTCTCAGCAAAAGCATGCAGCATTTCGGTGGTTTTCGTGCCGTCTTTATCGGCAAGAATGACCGCTTTGCCCCCACCCATTGGCAGGCCAGCCATAGCGTTTTTGTAGCTCATTCCGCGTGATAGGCGCAGCGCATCGCGCATCGCATCTTTCGGATCGGCGTAATGCCACACCCGCGTGCCGCCAGCCCCTTGGCCCAGGTGAGTGGAATGCACCGCAATAATGGCAGTTAGACCGCGCCGTGGATCGCGCACAAGCTGAACCAGCTCGTGATCATCATAATCGGGTTCTGTCCAAAATGCCGTCATCGGTCCTGCCTTCACATACAGCGCAGCGATGACGATAAAATAGCGGGAAGATGGGGCGACCGAGGGGTCTCGAACCCCCGACCTCCGGTACCACAAACCGGCGCTCTAACCAACTGAGCTACGATCGCCATATCCCATTGCCGCAAGACTGCAGCACTATTTCAAAGCGCACCGCGCATGGGCGGGCGTGATAAGCGCCTTTACAGCGGCGTCAAGCCATGCCTCAGGCGGGGCGAGCCTGTTGCATAAAGCGCAGGGTTTGGAAAGCGAAAACTGCGCCTTACCCGTGTCTGCGCAAGATTATTTCACGCTTGCCTGAAGAGCCGTGATTGATATTCATGCAGCCATGCTTGCTCCGGGCGAATCTTCGGACGAAATCTTGCGGCGGGTGGCCGGGGTCAAACGCGTGCCCACGCCCAAGGCGCAGATTTATGTGAAAGAGGGTTTTCTTCCCGCTGATCTGTGCGCAGAATTGATCCAGCTGATCGACCTAGACCGGCGCCCATCCACCGTTGCTGACTACAATGGGGATGCATTGTTCCGCACAAGCGAAACCTGCGATCTGCGCGCTGAAGAAACGGCGGTGCAAGAGGTGGAGAGCCGCCTCTATGATTTCACTCAGATTGATCCTGCTCACGGCGAACCCTTACAGGGCCAACGCTATGCCGTTGGTCAGGAGTTTAAGCAGCACACCGACTGGTTCACACCGGGCGGCGAGGATTGGGAGCAATTTTGCAGCGTATCCGGCCAACGCACATGGACCTTTATGGTTTATCTCAACACGGTTGAGGCTGGCGGCGCGACCAGGTTCAAGGCGCTAGGAAAGAAATTTCAGCCCTTACAAGGACGCATCATTGGGTGGAACAATCTCAATCCGGACGGCAGCGGTAATGTGAACACGCTCCATCACGCCATGAAAGTGCGCAAAGGCATGAAATACGTCATTACGAAGTGGTATCGTGAGAGACCTTGGGGATGAGCGCTGCGGGACAAGTCTTGGCAGTTTGCCGCGATGCAGATCATCGCTTTTCCAAGAATGTGGTCAACGAAATTGAAATTGCCGAAGGACTGGGCGTTATTGGCGACGCGCATGCAGGTGAAACCGTCCAGCATCTCTCTCGGGTCAAAGCGAACCCAGCGCAACCCAATTTGCGGCAAATCCATCTAATCCACGCGGAGCTGTTCGATGAAATGGCAGTGCATGGCTTTAGGCTGCAGCCCGGCGATTTGGGCGAGAACATCACGACGCGTGAGATTGACCTGCTTAGCCTGGGGCGCGGTGCGCTGCTTTATTGCGGTGATGACGTAGTGCTTGAAGTCACTGGCCTGCGCAATCCATGCCATCAGATCGACAACTTCGCACCTGGCTTACTCAAGCATGTGGCAGCCAAAACCCCGCAAGGGATCATGAGGAAATCGGGTATCATGACAATTGTTCGCAAGGGCGGCATATTAAGAGCGACGCACAGGATTAGAACGCAAGCCGCGGCCGGCCCACACATCCCGCTTGAGCGTGTCTAAAGCAAAGAAAAAAGGCGGCCCCGCTTTTGGAACCGCCCTTGAAAATCGATCGCTATCGAGCGCTTATTTCTTGAGCGCCCTATTTTTTCAGGGAAAGCCCGCCAAAACGCTTGTTGAACGCTGCCACACGGCCGCCTTCTTGGATTTGTTGCTTGCCGCCAGTCCACGCAGGGTGGCTGGTTGGGTCAATGTCGAGCGCAAGCGTATCGCCTTCGCTGCCCCAAGTGGAGCGCGTTTGAAACTCGGTACCATCAGTCATTTTGACCGTGATGGTGTGATAGTCTGGGTGCCCTTCGGCTTTCATAATCTTAGTCCTTCGTAGCTTTCGCCCGGTTCCGACCGGAAGAGCTTTTGAAATGGGAAGCGCGGCAACTAGTCCGCTAGCTGTGCGAATGCAAGCAGATTTGGTTTGTTTAGCTTCAATCGCCAGCGCTCACATCCGTTCGCTTGGCTATCCTCGCTCCCTAACGGTCGCTACGGACGGCCAGTCGGCCTTGCCGCCGGCTAATCGCCGACGGATTGGCTCCAAAACTCTTGGGTTAGCTAGGCGCGTCCGCGATCATCGCGGTAAACTCGGCCTGACAGGTCGTTTTCCCTTCAACACTTGCCACGCCCTTAAACTTATAGACGCGGCTTCGTTTCTGCAGGAATTCGACATGCATATCGAGCAAGCACCCCGGCGTCACGGGCGCTCGAAATTTTGCATTCTCAATCCCCATGAAGAGAACAAGCTTGCCAGTGCCCGCCAGCTCCAAGGTCTCGATGCCCAGAATTGCGGCGGCCTGCGCCATCGCTTCTATCTGAAGGACGCCGGGCATGATGGGAGCGCCGGGAAAGTGCCCTTGGAAAAACTCCTCGTTAAAGGAGACCGCCTTTACCGCATGGATGCTTTCACCCAGCTCTAGCGCCTTGACCCGGTCGACGAGCAGCAGCGGGTAGCGATGCGGCAAGGCTTTGAGGATTTTCGCGATATCATAGTCTATCGCGCCGCTGTCTGCGGCTGTATCGTTACTCATCGCCCTATCCCTCTTGGTGCCCCTATCTATTTAGATCACCGGCCAGCGGGTGCTTGCTGAGCGCCCTGCTGGGCTGCCTGTTGGCGCTGAATAGCTTGCGCGGTCAGCAATGCTTGCTGGATCTGCTGATAGGTCGCAACTGAATCGCGGCGGGGGTTGTATCCTTGCGGCGGGACGATTTGCACGGCCGGGACTTTCGCATTGAGCGATGCGGAGACCTGCTGAGTAATGCTGGCGGCCGGCGGCGCATAGAGGATTGCATCCGGTGTCAGAACCATTTGCACCTGCAATTGCTGAGCCACTTCCTGAAGCGACGGGCCGTATTGCGCCAGGATCTGCTCAATCGCATAGACACGCGCCATATCGACTTGGCCGCTCAATTGACCGACTTCTTGCTCAATCGCAGTCAAACGGGTTGCTTGCTGTGTGCCTTGTGCAGCGCGCTGCTCTGCTTCGTCGAGCTGATTGTCACCGTTGGTGTCGAGCTGCTTAAGCAGGGTTTGACGTTCGGTGCTGCGCGCCTGAATCGTATCGATCTGCGATTTATAGGTTGTGCCAATTTGCTGATAGGCGGTTTTAAAGGCGTTCGTGTTGATGATCGCCAATGGCGCATTCACAGTCGCAATTCTGCCCTGAACCTGTGCAGTAGCGGGCACAGCCATAACAGCAGCAGCAGCCAAGCTAACAGCGGCGAGAGTTTTGGTGAGTAGTTTCATTAGAATTGTGTTCCTACGTTAAAGGAGAAGCGTTTCTCTTCATCGCCCTCAACCGATCTGAGGATATGCGCGAAGTCGATCCGGAATGGACCGAAGGGTGAATTCCAATTGACGCCGACGCCAACTGCGATGCGCGGAGACGGGCTGTTTCCGAGGAAGACCTCTCGGAATGGCGACAACAAAATTTGAGCCGAATTCGCAGTCACTCCATCTGCTGCGATCGGGTTCGCAGTGGTTATCGTGCTTTGCGTGCCATCAGCGGCAGTTACGATCTCTGTAAACAGGGGATTTCCGTCAGAATCTCTGTTCGGAACGCCATCAGGGAAATTCTGTAGATCGGGTGTATCCAGACCAAACAAGGCACCAACATCAAGGAATACCGAAGGCCGTAAGCCTAGCTCGCGCGCACCCGAACCCAACGGAATTTCAAGTTCTGCTCGGCCAAGGTAGAAAGCACGGCCACCCAGAGCATCATCACGTATCCTATTCCGGTCGCCTTCCAAGACGCTTTCCAGAGTTTGACCCTGCTCAAGACGAATAATACGCGGCCCAACACCGCGAATGTCAAAGCCGCGGATTTGTCCTTCTCCAAGGAAGAAGCGGTCCGTGAGCAAAACGTCGTCACCGCCGGTGTTGTTGTTTCCACCATACGATTCGATCCAGCCGCCTTCGGCAGTCAAAGAGAAGATGAAGCCAGAACCGACGTTAAAATAGCGCGCAGCCTTACCACGCATACGTCCATATTTGACCGAACCACCAAGACCGGCAACTTCGCCAGTCACAGAAATTGCTGTACCGCGTGTTGGACGTATCCGGCTATTAAGAGTGTTATAGGCCAAAGTCAGGCCGAGGATGGAACTAGTGCGTTTACCGAGCGCTTCACACAGGAACCGGCCAGCAAGTGCAGGCTCACAAGTCCTCACGCCGTCTCCATCGAAATCGCGGAAGAAGGCGTTCTCATCAACGCTAACATCGTCGATATTGAGTGTGTAGCTGGCAACCAGCGACATATACTCGCTCAGCGGCACCCCTGCACGCAGTGCGATACCCGTGGTTGATTGCTCGTAAGTTCCCGTGCCGCGATTGAAGAAATCATTATCGAAATCGCGGCGGAAAATATCGATGCCAGCCGAGATATTGCGGTCAAAGACATAAGGGTCTGAAAAGCTCAGCTGCGCGCTTTGCGAAAACCGCGAATAGTTGACGCTGGCACCGATCGTCTGTCCGCGGCCACGGAAGTTGCGTTGGCGAACTGAAGCGGAGAGAATGAAACTTTCAAGTGAGGAGAAACCGGCTGACAATTGCAGCTCGCCAGTGGGTTGTTCCTCAACATTGGCTTCCAATACAATCCGGTCAGGTGCGCTGCCCTCTACCTGATTGACTTCGAAATTTTCTTGGAAATAGCCGAGCGAATTGATCCGCGCTGTTGTCCGCGCCACCTGCAGTGAGTTAAACGCATCGCCTTCGCTAATCCGAAATTCGCGGCGAATAACCTTATCCTGTGTTAGCGTGTTGCCGTTCACATCGACACGCTCAACATAGACGCGTGGAGCCTGACGCAGGACAAATTCCACATCCATCGTCAGCGTTTCTTTCTTACGGGAAAAACGCGGGTTCACATCGGCAAAAGCGTAGCCAAAGGTGCCGGCCAATTCAGACAATTGCTCAACCGTGTCTTCAACCGTTTTGGCGTTATACCAATCGCCCGTTTTCATCGGCAAATTGCCGCTCATGCGGTCGCTGTCGAAATCGCGCAATTGGCTGTCGACAGAGACATCGCCGAATTTATAGCGTTCACCCTCTTCCACCACATAGGTGATGATGAAGTCTTTTTTGTCCGGGGTCAGCTCGGCTACAGCAGACACAACGCGGAAATCCGCAAAACCTTCCGTAAGGTAAAATTGGCGCAATTTCTGTTGGTCAAACGCCAACCGGTCGGGGTCATAGCTGGTGTTGGAGCTAAAGAAACGAGTGAAACGCGCTTCTTTCGTAACCATTTCTCCGCGAATTTTGCTATCGGAGAACTCTTCATTGCCCAGAATATTGATCTGGCGAACTTTAGATTTGGGCCCTTCATTGATCTCAAATACGATATCAACGCGGTTTTGTGGCAGCTGCACCATTTTTGGCTCAACCGTCGCAGCGAAGCGGCCCTGACGTTTATACAGCTCAATAATCCGCGCCACATCGGCGCGCACCTTGGAGCGGGTAAAGATTTGCCGCGCGGAAAGCTTGATCTCTGGAATGATCTTATCGTTCTTAATCCGCTTATTGCCTTCGAGCACGATCCGGTTGATGACCGGGTTCTCCGTGACCGAAATGATCACATTGCCAGCTTCATTGCGGATCGAGAAGTTTGAAAACAGCTCGGTCGCGCCCAGATCTTTCAGCGCGCCATCGGCCGCAGCAGAAGTGTAGGTTTGGCCAACGCGAAGCCGGATGTAGCTGAGGATTGTTTGCGGCTCTAACCGCTGGGCTCCCTCAATGCTGATCGTGCGGATCGTGTTCGAGGCTGGTGCCTCTACTGGAGCTGACGTAGGCGAGGACACGGGGGCTGTATCCTGTGCCATGGCAGCGGCGGGTAACCCGGCCAAAACGCTCGTGCTGAGCAGCACAGCGCCGAGACGCCGTATGCTCTTGGAAGCTAGACTGAGAGCAGCTTTGTTGGCTGAGCGTGCACTCATCTGGTTGTGATTATTCATCGACAAATTTGTTCCCGTCCACACATTAGTCATTCACGTCCGCGCACGCCCTTTGCGCAATCAATTATCAAAGGCTTTGGCGCTGCCCTTCGCCATTGCCCGATGGAGTGCGCGCAATCAAGCGTTCTGGCCGCCAAAGCACGCTCCTTTGGCCCGCTGTCCCCCGCTAACTCGCTTGGCCCCTAACTTCCGAAGATCGGCAGCGAGACAAGGTCGTTAAAGGTCACAACCACCATGAACATGAGCACAAAGGCCATTCCGCCCATATACGCATATTCCATCGTGCGCGGTCCCACTGGCTTTCGGCGAACAGCTTCTGCTGCGTAGAATGCCAGGTGCCCGCCGTCGAGTGCAGGGATTGGCAGCAAGTTAATGAATGCCAAATTAAGCGAGATCAGCGCAGCGAAGTTCACAAAGGCCACCAGACCGAGGCTGAGCTGCTCTCCAGAGTATTTGGCAATCTTGATTGGGCCGCCCAATTCCTTGATCGAACGCTCGCCTGTCACGATCTGTTTGATGCCGGTCGCCATCATTTTGACGATGCGCCAGCATTGCTCGCTTGCGAGAGCTATTGATGTGCCAATACCGACATCCTCGAACACATAAGCCTGCCCCGGCCCTAAGCCGATGCGGCCCATCGTGCCCTCATTGCCAAACCCATCGGTTTCCAGCGAGCTTTCGATTGTGAGCGGGAATTCCATCGCTTTGCCATCGCGCACAGCAGTGATCACAATATCTTTGCCCGGGAAAGGCGCGATTTTGTCTTTGAGCGCTTCAAAATCGGCAAGCTCTTCCCCATCGATTGCTGTAATGACATCGCCGACCCTTAAGCCAGCCTCTTGTGCAACCGAGCTTTCGCTAAACTGACCGATCATCCGGTCATCTTGATCGCCGTCCAAAACAGGATTGCCAAAGATTACAAAGAAGGCGGCGAATATCCCGACTGCTACGATCAGATTGGTCAGCGGGCCCGCAAAGACAATCAGCGCACGCCGCCAGAGGCTGGCATGCTGGAAACTGCCATTGCCCTTATCCTGTGGACCATCAGCTGGCGCAGTGGGATCGGGAATGCTCGCCGGGTTCATATCCCCTTTAAACTGGACAAAACCGCCCAGCGGAATCGCGGCCAATTGCCAGCGCGTTCCGCGCTTATCCATCCGGCTTATCAAAGGCTTACCAAAGCCAATTGAGAACACATCTGCGCCCACACCCAGCCAGCGGCCGACCAGATAATGGCCCAGCTCATGCACGGTCACCAGCGGTCCCAGCACTAGCAGAAAACCGATGATATACATCCAGAAAGGCGGGGAATCGAACAAGGTTAAAGGCTCTCCAATTGGCTGCGCGCTTGCGCTCTGGCTTCATTGTCGGCGCTGAGCACGTCTGCAAGCGAAGCAGGTTTAGCCGCGCTATAGCGGCTTAATGCCTCCTCCACCACTGCCGCAATCTGCGTGAACCCGATCTGACCATCGAGGAATGCTCCCACGGCAACCTCATTGGCCGCATTAAGCGTTGCTGGCGCACTGCCGCCTGCCTCGATCGCTTCGCGCGCCAGCCGGGTTGCGGGAAAGCGCTCCTCGTCTGGGGCGAAGAAGGAGAGCTCCCCAATCGAAGGCAGGTCGAGGGCTTCCATCGGCGTATCCATGCGCGCCGGATGTGCCAAGCAGCTGGCAATCGGCACGCGCATGTCGGAGGGGCCGAGCTGAGCCAATGTCGAGCCATCGCGAAACTCAACCATGGAGTGGATCACGCTTTGCGGGTGAACCACGATTGTGAGCTTATCAAGACCGACGGGAAAGAGGTGATGCGCCTCAATATACTCAAGCCCCTTGTTCATCATGGTGGCGCTATCGACGCTGATTTTCGCGCCCATATCCCAATTGGGATGAGCGACGGCTTGCTTGGGCGTCGCGGCGGCGAGCTGGTCTTGCGACCACTCGCGGAAAGGGCCGCCGCTGGCTGTCAATGTGATGCGTTTCACGTCTGCTATCGCATTGCCTTGGAGACATTGAAAAATCGCATTGTGCTCTGAATCGACGGGCAGCAAAGTTGCGCCGTGCTTGGCGACTGCTGCTGTCATGACGTCACCAGCAGAGACAAGCGCCTCTTTATTGGCGAGCGCAACCGACCCGCCCTGCTCAATCGCGGCCATAACGGGCGCAAGGCCAGCGCATCCAACTATCGCTGCGACCGTGAGATCGACGCCGCGCGCGGCGGCTTCGGTAAGAGCCTGCGCACCACCAGCGGCTTCGATCGATGTGCCCGACAAAGCCTCGCGCAAGGCCGGAAGTTTGCTTTCATCCGCAATGACAGCCAATTGCGCATCGAATTCAATCGCAAGCTTGGCCAGCTCATCTGCGCTGGAATTGGCTGTGAGAGCAACGACATTCCATTCCGCCCGATTCCGCCGGACCAGATCCAGCGTCGATGCGCCAACCGAACCCGTTGCACCCAAAATCGAAATCGAACGGGTCACGCGCAGCTACTCAGAGCAGGTTTCGCGTTACTGCAACGACAAAGAACACCGCCAAAAATCCGTCAAGCCGGTCGAACAATCCGCCGTGCCCAGGGATCAGATTGGAGCTATCTTTCACTCCCGCCTTGCGCTTCATCCAGCTTTCAAAGAAATCGCCTGCTTGCGCGAGCACCGCAATGATGATGCCAGCGGCCACAACAGCCAACACGCCCATCGCGCCCATACCATCGGGGGATGGCGGGCCGAAGAGTTCGCCTTCGGGATAGAAATACTGCACCGCCATAGCGACCAGCGTTGCTGCAATCGCTCCGCCGCCCAGACCTGCCCATGTTTTCGATGGGCTGATAGCAGGCGCAATCTTGGGTCCGCCAATCGCGCGGCCAGCGAAATATGCGCCGACATCCACCGCAATCACCGGCGCGATAAAGCCAATCGCCACAAACCATGCGGCATAAGTCTCGCCAATTTGCGCGAGCCCTAATGCAGCCACACCGACGTATACAACGCCGATGAACATCCAAATGGTCTCGCCCAAAATGGTCAATCCCATCTTACTGGTTAGCCGGTTCCATTCCCACAGAACGCCAATCGCTAGAACAGCTACCAGTCCGATCCAGAACCAGCCGCCAAGCCATAGTGCGCCGCCAATAACGATCAGCATCACTACCGCGCTAATCACTCTGAGCAGCAGATCGGATTGGCCCGGATTCTCAGCCTCAGAAGGCATATTAACGTCCGCCAAAGCGTCTCTCCCTATTCGCAAAATCATCAAGTGCCGCTTGCAAATGTTCAGGCGTAAAATCGGGCCATAGCGTGTCGACAAACAGCATTTCTGCATAGGCGGATTGCCATAACAAAAAGTTAGAAAGCCGCACTTCGCCGCTGGTCCGGATCAGCAGATCAAGCGGCGGCAAGTCAACCGTATCCAGCTGCGCCGCAATGCTCGCCTCGGTCACTTCGCCAATCGCCGCCGCCTTGGCCGCCGCCCGCGCGATTTCCTGCTGCGAACCATAATTGAGCGCGACCGCCAGCGTGTGCTTGCCTTGCGCGGTTTGCTCCAAAGCATCCTCAAGCATGGCAGCAATATCGGGCGCGAGACCCTGCCATTCGCCAATAATCTTGAGCCGCACGTCATTGGCGATAAATTCGGGCAAGTCCGATTTGATGAATTTGCGCATCAAATCCATCAGATCGTCAACTTCATCCTCGGGCCGGGACCAGTTTTCGGATGAAAAAGCGTAGAGCGTGAGGCAATCGAGCCCCATTCCCTCGACGCTGCGGACAAGAGCGCGCACGGCCTCTACGCCTTTCCGGTGGCCCATCACGCGCGGCAGGTGCTTACCCTTCGCCCAGCGGCCATTGCCGTCCATAATGATGGCGACGTGCTTTGCAGCGGATTGTTCGGAATTGTCAGCCATGCCGTGCGCCGTTCATCCTGAGCCGGTGGCGCTGCGCGCCGTCTTCGACTCCGAAGGGTGAACGCTCGCACTTCGACAAGCTTAGCACGAGCGGTTCACAAGCAGGCTTCGTCCTGATCACTGAGTCAGGATCTCCTGCTCTTTCTTCGCGGCGGCTTCGTCGGTTTCCGCCACATGTGCATCTGTCAGTTTTTGCACTTCATCTTCGAGTTTCTTGCGCTCATCTTCGCTTATCTCTTTGGCTTTCTCATCCGCTTTCAGCGTTTCCATCGCATCGCGGCGCACATTCCGGATCGCGATCTTCGCATTCTCTGCGTAAGAACCGGCAAGTTTGGCGAGTTCCTTTCGCCGTTCCTCGGTCAAGTCAGGCATGGGTAGGCGCACCGTCTGTCCATCGGTCATCGGGTTAAGGCCAAGGTTCGCCTTAGTGATACCCTTTTCCACCGCGCTTACATTCGACTTGTCCCACACTTGCACGCTCAGCATCCGCGGCTCTGGTGCAGAGACCGTGGCGACCTGCGACAGCGGCATCATCGCGCCATACACTTCACAGACCACAGGATCGAGCAAAGCGGTGTTCGCGCGGCCCGTGCGAAGCCCGCCCAAATCACCTTTCAGCGATTCCACGGCGCCTGCCATCCGGCGTTCGATATCGGCCTTATCATATCCAGCCATCATTTAGTCCTTTTGTACAATCGTTTGTGTGCCCTTGCCTTCCAGCACGCGCGCGACATTGCCTTTGTCACGGATCGAGAAGACCACTATCGGAATGTTGTTCTCCCGGCAAAGGGCGACAGCCGACGCATCCATAACTTTCAGATTATCCGACAGCACCTTGTCATAGGTGATCGTGTCGAAACGGATCGCATCAGGGTTAGTCTTGGGATCGGCATCATAAACACCGTCCACGCTGGTGCCTTTCAGCAAAGCATCACAATTCATCTCTGCTGCACGAAGAGCGGCGCCTGTATCGGTGGTGAAGAACGGATTGCCCGTGCCAGCGGCAAAGATCACGATCCGCCCCTTCTCCAAATGCCGCTCGGCCCGCCTGCGGATGTAAGGCTCGCACACGCTGGCCATCGGAATGGCGGATTGCACACGGGTCGGCACGCCTGCTTGCTCAAGCGCATTTTGCATCGCCAGCGCGTTCATTACCGTGGCGAGCATGCCCATGTAATCACCAGTTGTGCGGTCAAGCCCTCTTGCGGCGCCTGCAACCCCGCGAAAGATATTGCCCCCGCCGATAACAAGGCAGACTTCAAGCCCGGTATCCTTCGCCGCTTTCACCTCTTCGGCAAGGCGCGCCGCATAGGCCGGATCAATACCGTAATCCTGATCCCCCATCAGCATTTCGCCCGAGAGCTTGAGAAGAACGCGTTTGATCGGCGGCATTCCGGAACCTTGGGTCATGATAGCGAGAATCCCCTCTAAATCTCATCGCGAAGAGCCTTAGCGAGGTTCAATTTGCAAGCAAAGGGCGAA
>CAZAIG010000073.1:0-8436 GCA_964485135.1 uncultured Porphyrobacter sp.
GACCAGAACGGCGCAAGAATGGTTGGGCGCACGCCGCGCTCTGCCATCAACCGGTCAAACTCTTCGCGGTGGCGCTCTTCTTGCGCGGCCATGCCGGCGATTTCTTGGCTGTGCGGTCCGCGATTGCCCATAACCGCCAATTGGCCGGCATAAATGCGATTCGCGCCAAATTCGCCCGCCTGGTCGACGCGGATCATGCGGTGAATTGTCTCTTTGTCCATGCCGATCCTCTTACGCGTTTTTCGAGCGCGCCAAAAGCGCGAAGATTGCAAGCGCGCCTGCGCCCGAGACAAGGAAATTCCAACCCGCCAGCGAAATGCCAAAGAGATCCCACGGCGCCGCGTCACAGCGCACCAGCGGCGCTTCCATAATCGCATCAAGCGCGCTGCCGCCATCGGCGGCAACAGGGGGCAGAGCGCAGCCTGTGATCCCTTCCCACCAGCTATATTCTACGCCTGCATGAAAACCGCCGATCAGTCCTGAAATCAGGATAGCGAGCCCAGCCAGACCGATCAAAAGCCGCTTGGGCGCAGCGACAAAGGACACCAATGCCAGCGGCACAGCGGCAAAATGCGGCCAGCGCTGCCACCAGCACATCTCGCACGGGTAAAGGCCAAAACCATATTGCGACACATAGGCACCGCCCAGCAGCGCAGCGGGCAGCAACAGCGCAATTATTTGCGCGCGTTTTAGGGACGCGTCAGCCATCACAAGCGGCTCAGCCGACTACTTCTTTTTCTGATCGTTCAACGCGACCGAGCTTGGCGTGGTGCGGCGCAAAGTGTCCATCGCATAGTGCAATTGGAAATCTTCAACGCCTTGCTCTTTCAGCTCTTCAGCGGTCAATTTAAAGCGCGGATCATCGATCTTATCGGTTTCCAGCGCTTCGTCCTTAATGCCCAGCTCATTGACCAGATGCCCGCGCAAATCGCTTTCGCGCATCTGATATTTGCTGCGGCGAGCAAGGTCGGGATCAGACAGCTGCGGCACGGTGATATCGGGCTTAATCCCGCCTTCCTGCACCGAATGACCCGCCGGCGTGTAGTAGCGCGCGGTGGTGAGTTTCAGCGCAGCATCACGGCCCAGCGGCAGCAGCGATTGGACCGAGCCTTTGCCAAAGCTGCGCTCACCCATGATAAGCGCGCGGCGGTGATCCTGCAGCGCACCTGCAACGATTTCAGAGGCAGAGGCTGAGCCCGCATCGATCAGCACGATCAACGGAACGCCCTCTGCAATATCGCCGCGGAACATCGATTCTGCATCATAGAGCAGCGTTTCGCCGCGTGCGCGCCCGCGCTGGGAGACGATGCGCCCTTTTTTGAGGAACAGATCGGACAGAGCGACAGCCTCATCAAGCGAACCGCCCGGATTGCTGCGCAGATCAAGCACAAGGCCATTGATCCGGCCTGCTGCCTCTTTCTGGACTGCTTCCCAAGAACTCAGCACATCAGAGCCGACATCACGCGAAAATTCATTCACCGTGATCACGCCGATATTGCCGTCAGACAGCTCATGCGTCACTGGCTCCAGCTCAATCACCCCGCGTGTTACCGATACGTCAAAGGGCTCGTCACGGCCGGGACGGAAAATGGTCAGCGAGATGGACGTTCCCGCCTTACCGCGCATGCGCGAGACGGCATCATCAAGGTCCCCGCCATAGATCAGATCGCCGTCCAAGTGAGTGATGAAATCGCCCGCTTTCAAACCCGCTTCATCCGCTGGACTGCCGCGGAAAGGTGAAATGACTTTCACCGCGCCGTCATCCATGATCACCGACAGGCCTAGGCCCGAATAATTGCCGTCGATCATGGTTTCGAGCCGCTGCAAGTCAGACCCATCGACAAAAGCGGAATGCGGATCGAGCGAGGATAGCATGCCGTCGATCGCGCCGCGAATCAGCTTTTCATCCTCAACCGGCTCAACATAGCTCGATTTGATCCGCTGATAGGTCGCAAACAGCTTTGAAAACTCTGGCCCTACACGCCCATCAACCTGCGCCATGGTGGCGGTTGTGGCAGGGATCAGCGCCACGGCGGTGACCAGCGCGGCGCTGCTGAGAAGTGAGGCGAATTTCATAGCTTACAAAGCTCCATAACTGTCCACCCAAGGTAATGCGTTGAGTGATGTGTGCAAGCTATCGCGCAAAGTCCCTTAACATCAGATGAGAGAAAGCGCGGAATCTGGCGGTTTCCCGCGCTGGTACAAGGGGGGTGCGCATTCTTGCAGGCCCCAAGAGCGCTATAAGAATTTACAGGAATTCCAGCGGGTTAACTGGCTTTCCATCGCGCCTAAGCTCCAAAGTCACCGTAGGCTTTTCATCGGCAGCAACGCCCAACGGGCCTCCGCGCGCAAGCTCAGCCCCGGCTTCAACATCGCTGCGGGCAAGGCCTGTGATCAGGCTAGTCCAGCCTGTGTCATGCTCAATAATCACGATTCGTCCAAATCCGCGATAGGGGCCGGAAAAAGCGACCCGTCCGCCTGCAGGAGCCACGACTAGCGCGCCAGGCGTCGGCGCGATGACGACACCGGTTGAGCGAACACCAGCAGCGCTTTTCTCGCCAAACCCCGTGATCGTGCGCCCTTCAACCGGCAATTGCAGATCCAATTGCGCAAGACCGCCGCCAGTCCCCGCGCTCTCGCTCTCTATGGGTGAAGGCATGCTGTCGCTAGCGCCATCCCCTGTTCCCGCGCCCAATTGCGCAATTTGCGCCTGCGGCGGGCGCAGCATCGGACCGGGCAGCTTGGCAAGGCCTTCGCGCTTCTTCGCCTGCTCGCCCAATTTATCGACCAGCCCGTCCAGATCGCGCGCTTCCTCTGCCAAAGCGAGCGCGCGTTCATTTTCGCGCATCGCGATCCCGCTTGCTTGCTGTGATGCGACTTGCTGGCGGCGGGAAATTGCGGCCAGATCGGTCCTTCGCTTAGCGAGCAATTGCTCGCCGCCTTGCAATTTGGCGAGCTGGGCGTTGGTGCTGCGCTCTAGCTCCTGTCCGCGCGCAATGTCTTTACGTAGATCGGCGGTACGGGCGCGCACTTGCGGGACGGCGCTATCGAGAACCGCGCGCACATAGACCGTATCTTTGAGCGATCCGGGGCGCAAAGCCGACAAAGCCAATGGGCGGCGCGCCATATTCTGCAAGGCTGCGGTTAACCGCACCAATGGCCGCTGCCGCTCAGCCAGGCGGCGCGCCAAAGAGCGGCGTTCCTGCCCGATCAGCTCCAGCCGCGCATTGGTGGCCGAAATCTCTGCCTCTGCTTGCTGAATGCGGGCTGCGAGAGCGGCGGTTTCTCTTTGCGTTTTGTCTAAAGCCGCGCTGGCTTTCTCGGCATCGGCGCTAAATTGCTCGGCGCGTTCTTCCGCCGTTTGGGCGGCTTTCAACGCGCGGGCGAGCGAAGCGCGCGCCCTTTCTGGATCCTCGACCCCTGCTTCAAGCTGCGATACCCCGCGCTGAGCGATCAATCCGCCGGGCATAGCGCCGAGCGCCAGCGCTCCTGCTAGAACGACAATCCCAAGGGGTGCAGTGTTTTTGCGCAACCACATGGCGTTACCCTGCCCTATGATAGGGGTGTCCTGCAAGGATCGTGGTGACGCGGTACAATTGCTCCATCAGCATCGCGCGCGCCATTAAATGCGGCCAAGTGGCACTGCCAAAGGCGAGCAGCAAGTCAGCGCTAGCGCGTTCCTCTTTCGAATGGCCATTGGCAGCGCCCAAGACAAAGCGCGCCTCGCGCATGCCATCATCGCGCCATGTACCAATGGTTTTGGCAAGCTCTTCAGAAGACAGGTTCCTGCCGCGTTCATCCAGCAATACGGTTTTGTGGGGCGTTTGCGGCGTGGGAGTTTTGCCGCCTGTTTCGGGAAGTTCGGTCAGCTTGGTGGGCCAACTTATCCGCTTGTCATATCGCACGACCAGCTCAGCCTCGGGTGAGCGGGCAATCTTTCCTCGAGCGATGACATGCAGCAGGATAGCGCTCGTCCCTTATTCTTCCTCGCCGAAGCCCCACATCCGCTCCAGATTGTAGAAGCTGCGAACCTCGGGCCGGAACAGATGCACCACCACATCGCCCGCATCAATCAACACCCAATCGGCGGTCGGCAGCCCTTCAATCTGGCAGGAGCCGTGGCCATCCTGCTTGACCTTTTCCGCTAGCTTTTGCGCCATGGATGCCACTTGGCGTGTCGAGCGCCCCGATGCGATCACCATAAAATCGGCGATTGAGGATTTTCCTGCGAGTGGGATCGACACAATCTCTTGCGCAGAATCATCGTCAAGCTGCTGCATGATCAGATCATGCAAAGGGTGCGAATGACCAGTGCTTGAAGCAGGGTTTTGTGCAGTGTTAGCCATAGTGTTTGCCGCCATTGGGTCTTGGGCCATTAGTGTTTGAGCCCCTATAGTTTGAGCAGAGGCCATTGGCGGCGGTATCTTTCATAGAAAATGGAGGAGAATCGCAAGCTTGCGTCGCTTTCGCAGAGGGCCTCATACTTCCCCCTGCGGTAAAATCAACGCATGTGTGATCGGATCGCGCGGGGGGGCGCCGCCAAACCCGTTTGCCCAATCAGGATCAGCACGGCGCAATGCCGTAGCTGAACGGGGGTCGGGATCAGATCGCAAATACACCAGTCCGGGCGCGCTCCACCTGCCCCTTTTTGAAAATCTGTCATAAGGCACTCTAAAGCGCCGGAGCCAGGCCATGGCAGGGCTTATCATAGCCGCTGCATCATAGCCCGGACGCGCGATCACCGCAATCGGGACAGTGCGCGCAATGCCGCGCCAATCACGCCAGCGGTGGAACTGGGCCAGATTGTCGGACCCCATCAGCCAGATAAACTGCTTTTTGGGATAACGCCTTTTCAAAGCGCATAGGGTTTCAGCGGTGTAGCGCGTGCCGAGCTGTTGTTCGATCCCCGTCGGCGTAATCCGTGCGCGTCTTGCCTGCTTTTGAGCAGACTTAAACCGGGCCGCCATCGGCGCCATTCCTTTGACGGATTTAAGCGGGTTGCCGGGGGAAACCAACCACCAAACCGCATCCAGGCCCAAGGCATCTAAGGCAAACTGGCTGATCCGCCTGTGCCCGCCATGCGCTGGGTTAAAGCTGCCTCCAAGAAGGCCGATGCGAGATTGCCTCCAGCGCACCTAGGGGCGCGCCTGCCCATCACCGCGCACGATCCATTTGTACGTCGTCAGCCCCTCTAAAGCGACGGGACCGCGCGCATGCAAACGGCCAGTGGCGATGCCAATCTCTGCGCCCAAACCAAACTCACCGCCATCGGCAAATTGGGAAGAGGCATTGTGCATCACAATCGCGCTGTCCACCGCGTTCAAGAAACGCGCAGCGGCGTTCTCATCGCTCGCGATAATCGCATCGGTATGACCAGAGGAATGGCGCGCGATATGCGCCAGCGCCCCATGCGGTCCGTCCAAACCATCGACAATGGCAACCGACACAACCGCCTCAAGATATTCGGTGTCCCAATCCGCGTCATTGGCCGCTTTGAAGCGGGGATCTATCGATTGGACCCGCCCATCTCCCCTTATCTCGCAGCCGGCTTCAGCGAGAGCGCCGAGCAAGTCGGCAGTGCCCGCATAGCCTGCATCGACCAACAATGTCTCCATCGCGCCGCAAATACCGGTGCGCCGCATCTTGGCATTGAGGACGACTTTCTTGGCCATATCCGCATCGGCTGAGGCATGGACATAAGTGTGACAAATGCCGTCTAGATGCGCGAGCACGGGAACGCGTGCGTCCGCCTGAACTCGGGCGACCAGTCCCTTGCCACCGCGCGGAACGATCATGTCGACAAGGCCCGCTGCAGCCAGCAAAGCGCCGACTGCTGCGCGATCTTGTGTAGGGATCAACTGCACTGCCTGTTCCGGGACGCCGCCTTCGCTCAGACCGCGAACCAATGCTGCATGGATAGCGTGGTTCGAATGCACCGCCTCGCTTCCCCCACGAAGGATCGCTGCATTGCCAGCACGCACACACAGCGCCGCTGCATCAGCGGTAACATTGGGCCGGCTTTCATAGATGATCCCGATAGTACCAATAGGCACACGCACTCGGCTGAGCTTAAGGCCATTTTCTGGCTGGCTTTGATCAATCACTTGGCCAACCGGATCATCAAGCTGGGCGACGGCTTCTACAGCGCTCGCAATCCCTTCAAGCCGGTCATCATCCAGCCGCAATCGGTCGAGCATAGCAGGCGGCAATCCGCTTGCCTCACCAGCAGCAATATCCTGCGCATTGGCGGCCAAAATCGCAGCGCTATCACTGCGCAAAGCCTTGGCCGCGAGCATCAAAGCCGTAGCCTTAGCCTCGCTCGGCAAAGAAGCCAGCTGCGCCTGCGCCTGCCTGCCAGCGCGCGCCAAATCGTGAATTTGAGCGGTGATATCGCCGGATGTGTCTTGTGTCATTTGGGTAGCCATGAAGCAGGAATAGCAGCGCGCAAAGCACCTGTCAGCAGAGATGTCAGCGACGAAATTCCGGTTCTGCTGATGTGCGGCGCTTGGAGGGTCAACGGACGCGAATCTCCCCCGATTTCTGCCAATTCTTGTAAAGGCAGAATAGCATTTCGGCGCCAATATTGCCGCCAAATGAACGGCTCATCGCACCAGAGCTTCGATTCAACGCCGGATTCACAGAGTCGATTCGACCGATCAGCCCTACTTTGATACGCGCTTTCCCCAATAGCTCGCATAGAGAAGGGGTCGTTTTGTTTAAGGATGCATCCGCTGGCGCTTGGGGAAGACGCCTGCGTGACTGGTTCCCTGATCGCGAGTTTTTCATGCGATCGCAGGGTCAAGTTCGCTTTATCAAAGTATCATCGCGCGTTCAAAAGATCGGCGCGGCCTCTATCCTGTCTTTGCTGCTCATCTGGGGTGTCTCGATGGGCGTTATGGGTTTTATGCAATATAGCGCCGAGGCAGACCGCCTTGCTCTGCTCGAAGATAAAGCACGCATTGCATCGGCCGAAGAGCGCGTTGAAGCGTATGGCGACGACATTGGCGAGATCAGCAACGATCTTGCCAGCCGCATGGAATTCCTTGAAAAAACCACCGAGGGACTTCCAGCCGACATGAAAAGCGAAGCGGAGATGGATACGACCGTCACCGATTCGACTTCTGAAACCGCAGAGACGATTGAAAAAGTCAGCCAGAGCTTCCCCGAAGCAGCTGAACTCGTTCGGATCGAAGCTCGGCAGATCGCTTATGTTGAACGGCTGACTCTGGTTGCCGATGAGCGCGCGAAACAAGCGGCGAGTGCAATTCGCCAGCTTGGTCTTAATCCAGAAAAAATTCTCAAGAATTCATCCAAGCAAGCGATGGGCGGCCCGCTTGAGCTTTTGGCGACATCAAGCAATGGCGAGATCGATCCGCGGTTTGAGCGCCTTGGCGCAAGCCTTGAACGGATGCAGGCGTTAGAGCGCGGTCTTGCCAGCATCCCGCAAGTCGCACCCACCAGCCTGGCACAAACCCAAATTTCATCTGGCTATGGCTATCGCCGCGACCCGTTCAACGGAGGCGGCGCAATGCACAGCGGTCTGGATTTCAAGGGTCCGATTGGCGCGCCCATCTACTCCGCAGCAGCGGGCATAGTGACTTTTGCTGGATGGCGCGGTGGATACGGCAAAACCGTCGAGATCACACACGGAAATGGCATGATGACGCGCTATGCGCACATGTCTCGTTTCCACTCGCGCGAGGGGCAAGAAGTCGCAGCAGGCGATCTCATTGGCGCGATTGGTAGCACTGGCCGTTCAACCGGCCCTCACCTGCATTTTGAAGTGCGAATCAATGGCCGTCCGGTCAATCCAAAACCTTACTTGGAGCGAGCCCCCAATGTTCTCAAAAAAGTCCGAAGAGCCGACACTGCCCTCCCCGCCAAAGGCGAGCAATAAGGCTGTGGCGCGCGGCAACTCTACCTTTTCTGTGATCGGCAGCGATGTCACGATCAAAGGCAATATCGAAGCCTCAGCCGACTTGCATGTCGACGGCGCGATCGAAGGGGACATTACCTGCGCCAGCATCGTGCAGGGCGAGGACAGCGTGATCACTGGCGCGGTGGAGGCACAGACGGCTCGGCTGGCCGGAACGATTAAAGGCTCGATCAATTCACGCGAGCTGATCATTCTGCAAAGCGCCCGTATCGAAGGGGACGTGCATTATGATGCGCTGACCATCGAACAAGGCGCTCAGGTAGAGGGCCGGTTCAGCCATTCGGCGCCCAAGGCTGCGGCGAGCGGCAAATCCTCTGCAAAGCCCGCTGATCCTGATGAGCCATCGCTAACGCTGGCAAGCTAAGCGCAAGCCGCGCTACTGCACGCGCGATCCATCACTGCAATCGAACTAGAATGGGGCGAGCGCTCAATCAGTGTCGCGCGCGTTGGCCAGGCTACCTTAAAGAAACCTGTTGGGCAGGCCTCTTAAGCAGGGGGCG
>CAZAIG010000073.1:8536-11971 GCA_964485135.1 uncultured Porphyrobacter sp.
CTCTTAAGCAGGGGGCGTAGCGGGATTCTCCGGCGCGGCGCCATCGCCAGCTTCACCAGCATCGCGTTTTGCCGCAAGCCATGCTTCGGCTTCGGCTTCCTGGGCTGCTTCTGCCGCCGCTTTGGCATTGGCTTCGCGTTCAGCCTGCAATTCTTCGATCAGCTTTTCTTTATCGCTGCGGCCATCAGCGGGCGCTGCGGCGGCGACTTCTGAACTTTCTGCACCTTCGGCCGGCTGCGCCTTACCAGCGCGTTTGGCGGCTTTGGCCACCACTGCGTCCAGCTCACGCTGAGCGCAAAGGCCCAATGTCACAGGGTCTTTGGCCTGAATGTTCTGAATGTTCCAATGCGAACGGTCGCGAATGGCATTGATCGTATTGCGGGTCGTGCCGATCAACTTGGAGATTTGCGCATCCGAAATCTCGGGGTGATTGCGCAGAAGCCAGTTGATGCCATCGGGCTTATCCTGACGCTTGGAAACAGGCGTGTAGCGCGGACCCTTTGTGCGAGTCACTTCGACCGGTGCTTTTTGCATAACCAGCGCGTAATTGGTGTCGGCCTGGCCTTTTTCGATCTCTTCCAAAGTCAGCTCGCCTGCATGAACCGGATCGCGGCCCGTATATTTGCTGCCTGCCAGATCATCGGCCATCGCTTGCACTTCCAAAATGTGCAATCCGCAAAACTCTGAGATTTGCTCAAAGCTAAGGCCGGTATTGTCGACCAGCCAAGTGGCTGTGGCATGCGGCATAAGCGGTTTGGGTTGTTCGGCCATGGGGAAATCCATCTCAAAAATAAAAGGGGCCGCCCCTTGCGGAGCGGCCTGATCGCTAGCTTAGATAGGCGAAGCGGTGGAAAACGGCAAGCATTGATGCACATGCACCGCGTCTGGCTACGCCGATTGCGCCTAACCTCCCGCCACTTCGAGCGTGATCTTACCGATATGCTCGCCCGCTTCCATCCGCGCTTGCGCCGCGCCAGCCTCTGCCAGCGGGAAGCTTTGATCCATAACCGGCTTAAGCTCGCGCGTTGTAAAGGCGGGCCAAATATTCTTCGCAATCTCATCTGCGAGCGCTGCCTTAAAGTCATTGCTGCGCGGACGAAGAAGCGATCCGGTCAGGGTTAAGCGGCGGCCCATGACCAGCGGAATAAACAGCTCCGCCTTCGGCCCGCCAAGCATGGCGATGCTGACATGGCGGCCATCCTCACCCAGCGCTTTCAAATTGCGCGGAATATAGTCGCCGCCAACCATATCGAGCACAATGTCGACGCCTTGGCCTTTGGTGAAGGCATCGGCTTCCTCGACGAAATCGGCATCCTTATAGTTCACGACCAGATCAGCGCCCAATCTGCGCGCGGCATCGCATTTGGCCGCATCACCGCAAGTGGTGATCACTTTCATATCGAAGGCTTTGGCAAGCATAATCGCCATGGTGCCAATACCGCTGGTACCGCCATGTACCAGCAAAGTCTCGCCATCGCGCGCCATCCCTCGCTGAAACACATTGTGCCACACGGTGAAGAGCGTTTCGGGCAAAGCTGCTGCTTCGATCAGCGGCATATCATCGCTCACCGGAAGGCAATGATCCCAAGGCGCAGCGCAATATTCTGCATAACCGCCGCCCGGCGTCAGCGCGCAGACTTTCTGCCCGACCATACCTTCTGGCACATCCTTGCCCGCTGCGACCACTTCGCCCGACACTTCAAGCCCCATGATGGGCGAGGCGGTGGGCGGAACGGGGTAGAGCCCTTGGCGCTGGATACAATCGGGCCGGTTTACGCCAGCATAAGCAACCTTGATCAGGACATCGCCCGCAGCCAATTGCGGCACGGCGGCTTCTTCCAGCTTGATCACCTCTGGTCCGCCCGGTTCTGTCATGCCGATCGCTTGCATCATTTCTGGCAGTATGTGTCCCAATCTTACCCCCGAATGACGCACTCTAGCGTCCAATTCCGTTCCAGCAACAAGCGGCGGCTGTGCTGTTTCACCTTGCGGAAAGGGGGAACTAACCCCACCTTGCATTGACAGCAAGCCATCAGGCTTGCGATGTTACAAGTCGCAATAGTTGAAAGCGCCATGGATTTAGACGATCTTCCCCGGCCCAAAGGCGATGCAGCCAGCCAATTGGCGAATGAGGATTTGTCGCCATATTCGCAAGATGAGTTGACCGAACGGATCGCTTTGCTGGAAACCGAAATTGCGCGGGTTGCCACGCACCGCGATCAAGCTGCCTCGCACCGCCAAGCCGCCGACGCATTGTTTAAGAAAAGCTGAGTGTGACCCGCAATTACCCCTTGGACTTTCATGGCACTTCTTTAGACTTGCCGTGGTCTATGATTACGCTGCAATTTTAACCCCCGCCCGTTACAGAGAAAACCATGCCAAGTTTCGCACAAAATCTCGAAAAGACACTCCACAATGCGCTCGCCAATGCGTCTGAGCGGCGGCACGAATATGCCACGCTGGAGCATTTGCTGCTGGCGCTGATCGATGATGAGGATGGCGCGAGCGTGATGGCCGCATGCGGGGTCGATCTGGCCGAGCTGGGCGAGGTGGTGAAACAATATCTCGACAGCGAATATCAATCTTTGAAGACTGAGGATGACGCTGATCCGCAACCCACCGCCGGTTTTCAGCGGGTCATCCAGCGTGCGATCCTTCACGTGCAGAGCTCTGGCAAAGACACAGTGACCGGCGCCAATGTGCTGGTCGCTTTGTTTTCTGAACGCGATTCCTATGCGGTTTATTTCCTCCAGCAGCAGGATATGAGCCGCCTCGATGCGGTCAGCTTTATCAGCCACGGCATTGGTAAAGGCGGCAAGCAAATTGAGCAGCGTTCTCCCGAAGGCGCAGAGGAACCCGCGCCCGTTGATGGCGGCGAGCCTGGCAAAGAGGGCGGCGCAAAGAAAGAAACCGCGCTCGACCAATTTACTGTCAACCTCAATGAGAAAGCGGAGAACGGCAAAATCGACCCGCTGATCGGACGCGGGCCAGAGGTGGACCGGACCATCCAAATCCTGTGCCGCCGCTCCAAAAACAATCCGCTTTATGTTGGCGATCCCGGCGTTGGTAAAACCGCTATTGCCGAAGGGCTCGCGCGCAAGATCGTCGAAGGCGATGTGCCAGAAGTGCTCGAAGATGCAGTGATCTACTCGCTAGACATGGGCGCATTGCTGGCGGGCACGCGCTATCGCGGCGACTTCGAAGAACGGCTGAAGCAGGTTGTTTCCGAACTGGAAGATATGCCGGAAGCAGTGCTGTTTATTGATGAAATACATACGGTAATCGGTGCTGGCGCGACCAGCGGCGGGGCGATGGATGCCTCCAACCTCTTAAAACCGGCACTGTCCAACGGATCGATCCGCTGCGTCGGATCGACGACGTATAAAGAGTTCCGCAATCACTTCGAAAAAGACCGCGCTTTGCTGCGCCGATTCC